>NZ_BAAACY010000013.1:0-18298 GCF_039521925.1 Virgibacillus salarius
GATTTTTCTGTTACAACTCTACAAGTTTAATTCTCACACAGGCAGAGCCTGTGGTTTAAAAAACATCAATAAAAAAGTCTCAGTTACTATTATAACTGAGACCTTTTATTTAATTACGTAACTGTTTTTGTACGAGTTTATTAATTTGAGAGCCATCTGCCTGCCCTTTTACTTTAGGCATGATTGCACTCATCACTTTTCCCATATCTTTCATAGAAGTTGCATTTACTTCGTGAATCGTCGACTGAACTATTGCCTCAAGCTCATCATCTGTGAGCTGTGCTGGCATATATTCTTGTAAAATGTTAATTTCATTTTCAAGTTTTTGCACAAGATCTTCGCGTCCAGCTGATTTGAATTCTTGGAGGGAATCTTTTCTTTGCTTAACTTCTCTAGACAATATTGTGGTTTCTTCGTCTTCTGAAAGTGAATCTTTGCCAAGCTTTATCGATTCATTTTGTATTGAAGCTTTTACCATGCGAATAACACTAAGGGTTTCTTTGTCTTTATTCTTCATCGCTTGCTTCATATCCTGATTCAGATTTTCAAGTAATGTCATGCATTTGCACCCTCTTTAGAATTTACGCTTTCTAGCAGCTTCAGATTTCTTTTTACGACGAACACTTGGTTTTTCATAGTGTTCACGCTTACGATATTCTTGCAATGTACCACTTTTGGATACACTACGTTTAAAGCGACGAAGAGCATCTTCAAGAGACTCGTTTTTACGAACGCGAGTAGTATTTGACATGCTAATTTCCCTCCCTCCGAAGCACAAAACAGATTGTACCGGCATGTTGTTCATTCCACATGCCTTTTTAAAGTATAATATATTCCTTTATTTTGGTCAACTGATTATTTCCAGCCAATTAATTTATTATACATAGAGATTTAATAATCAGCAGTACCTTGATCACCTTTTAAAATAGAAACTCCTGCACTTGCACCAATTCTAGTTGCACCCGCTTCAATCATTGCATTTGTCGTCTCTAAATCACGAACACCACCTGAAGCTTTAACTCCCATTTCTGGTCCAACCGTTTGACGCATTAAACGAATGTCCTCAACTGTAGCTCCGCCTCCAGAAAAACCTGTAGACGTCTTTACAAAATCAGCATTTGCTTCTTTAGCTAGCTTACATGCGCGAACTTTTTCTTCCTCGGTTAATAGTGATGTTTCGATAATCACTTTCGTCAATGCTTGTCCTTTGGCAGTAAGAACCACTTTTTCGATGTCTGACTTAACTGTCTCATCGTCTCCAGATTTAAGCGCACCAATATTGATTACCATGTCTACTTCTGTTGCACCATCTTTAATTGCCTGCTTCGTTTCTGCTACTTTTGCTTCCGTTGATGTTGCTCCTAGTGGAAAACCAATAACCGTACAAACCTTAACCGTTGTATTCTTTAATTTACTATAGCAATATGGAACCCAGTATGGATTTACACAAACAGATGCGAAGTCATATTCGATTGCTTCTTCTACGATTTGTGTGATTTTTTCCTTCGATGTTTCTGGTTTTAATTGTGTATGGTCAATGTATTTTGCCAATTGATTTGTCACATGAATCTTCCTTCCTATCATTGTTGTACGTACCTCTCTAGCTATCATAGCATGGAAGAGTATAAAAATCTAATTTCAGCTTTATAAACCAACATAGTCTCTATAGATTGACGAATAAACAAACTTAGAAATATCTGCAAATCATTGTCTGAAGTTCTATGTTTTAATTGAAAATAAATTGCTATACAAAAAAGGATCTACGACAGAAGTAATTTAAAAACAATAAAAAACGAAGGATAATTAGTTTTAAGTAATTATCCTTCGTTTTTTTCATAGAATAACTAATTCAGCATTTGGTTATTCGTATGTTGTGTAAAAAAGTTGTATTTTTTCTCAGCCCGTCATACGAATTTACTTAGCTTCTTCAAACAAAACATCTTCCATGATTCGTACAAATGTACCTTTATTTATTGGATAACCTGCTTTTGTTATTTTTACTCGAACTAATTTACCAATCATGTCCGGTGTACCCTCAAATTCAACCTTTAGATAGTTATCCGTGTAACCTATTAAATGATTTGGGTTGTTATCATCTGAAGCATGTTCTTCAGGGATAACCTCTAATACCTCATTTTCATACGTAGACGCATAGGCTTTGGCTAATTGATTAGATAACTCAATTAGCTGATGAACTCGTTCGTTTTTTACGTCATCATCAATTTGTCCATCCATTCGAGCTGCTGGTGTACCAGTTCTTCGTGAGAAAGGGAAGACATGCAATTCCGAGTAGCCTATTTCCTTAATATAGTTGTATGTCTCCATAAATTCTTCATCTGTCTCTCCCGGAAAACCAACGATAACATCAGATGTAATAGCTAGCCCAGGTAATGCCTTTTTCAGCTTATCAATTTTTTCTCTGTAATAGCCAGTAGAATATTTTCTTCTCATTCTTGCAAGAACAGAATCTGATCCTGACTGGAGTGGAATATGCAAATGTCTTACAACTTTTTCAGATTTATCTAGTACTTCAATAACTTCATCAGTAATCTGACTAGCTTCAATTGAAGAAATTCGAATACGTTTTAAACCATGAACCTTTGTTTCTAAATCACGTAGAAGCATCGCAAAATTGTAGTCTTTCATATCCTCACCATAGCCCGCTGTATGAATACCCGTTAAGACAATTTCCTTATAACCAGCATCTACCAGCTTCTGTGCTTGTCTAACTACGTTTTCAGGATCTCTTGATCGTAATAGCCCACGCGACCATGGAATAATACAAAATGTACAAAAATTATTACAGCCCTCCTGTATTTTTAAGGAAGCTCTTGTACGATCTGTAAATTCAGGTACATCCATTTCTTCAAATACTCTATTTTTCATGATATTTGAAACACCATTAATTGGTTCTTTCGTTTTCTTATGTTCTTCAATATAAGAAATCATGTTTTTTCGATCCTGTGTACCAACTACAATATCAACTCCAGGAATTTCCATTATCTCACCTGGTGAAGTTTGTGCATAACAGCCAGTTACACAAACAATTGCTTCAGGATTTTTTCGAATCGCTCGGCGAATTACTTGTCTGCTTTTCTTGTCACCTGTATTTGTCACCGTACACGTATTTATTACATAAACATCTGAATCATGATCAAATTCAACACGCTCATAGCCATGATCCATAAACATTCGCCATATACCCTCTGTCTCATAGTGGTTAACTTTACAACCTAATGTATGAAATGCGACTGTCGGCATTACTCACACCTCAATTCTTCAAAATGATAGGAAATACTAGCTAACGCATATAATGCCGCTGTTTCCGTACGTAAAATTCTTGGTCCTAATCGAACAGCTTGAAAACCGCTTGCTTTTAAAGCAATGGTTTCATCTTCTGAAAAGCCCCCCTCAGGGCCAATACAAATTAAAATTCGCTGTCGAGGCTTTAACTTGCGGAGATTTTCTCCAAAGGATTGGTAATTTGACGTCTTTGCCTCCTCTTCATAGGCAAAGAGTTTCATATCATAACTATCACTAAAGTCTATCAGTTCTTTTAAAGATTTACTGTATTGGACATTTGGTAGTTTATTACGGTGGCTTTGTTCACTAGCCTCTTTTATAATTTTTACCAATCGGTTTAATTTCTTTTCTTGCTTCTTTTCATCCCATCTTACAACAGAACGAGATGCTTGAAAAGGAATAAACGTGTTCGCTCCAAGTTCCGTTCCTTTTTGAAAAATTAGATCTAATTTATCTCCCTTAGGAAGCCCTTGTGCTATTGCTACTTCAACCGGTAATTCAGCATCTTGCTTAAGCCATTCTTTAATATCTGCATACACAACACCATTATCTAAGAACGTGATCCTACAAATTGCTGCCTGTCCATCCGGATGATTACAAATAATGCAATCTCCTGCTTTAAAACGCATCACTCGTTTCATGTGATGAACATCATCACCAGTTATTTTAATTGTAAATTCATTCCACATGCCTTTTGGAACAAAATATCTTTGCAACAACCCACACCTACTTTAACATCTACAATTTTTGTGCAACAATGGAGATCCAATCCTCCATCTCATTCATCTGAATGATTTGAAAACCTTGCTGCTCTAGACGATCCTTTACCATCTGTTTTTTATTTTGAATAATACCAGATGTTATAAAATAACCTCCAGGTTTTAGATTATTCCATGCATCGTCAACAAAACGAACGATAATCTCTGCTAAAATATTTGATACAATTATATCTGCTTCTATTGCTATATGATCCAATAAATTATTCTGCTTAACAGAAATCTTTTTTTCCATTTTATTTAATTTTGCGTTTAGAATTGTACTCTTTACAGCAACATCATCTAAATCATATGCATGCACATGGCTTGCTCCCAATAATGCTGAAGCAATACTCAAAACTCCTGAACCAGATCCAACATCAATGACAGTATCTCCGCTTTTCATAAATTGCTCCAATGCCTGAATACTTAAGACAGTTGTAGGATGTGTACCCGTCCCAAATGCCATACCTGGATCAAGTTCTATGATCACCTCGTCAGTATCCACTGGTGTATATTCTTCCCATGTTGGAATGATCGTAATTTGCTTAGAAATTTTCACTGGTTTATAGTATTTCTTCCAGGCTGTTGACCATTCTTCTTCGTTTACTTCACTTAATGAGATTTGATTTCTTCCTAAATCAATATCATATAATAGGAGATTATTAATAGCTTGTTTTATTTCCTCAACCGTCTCTCCTAAAAAACTATTAACTGGAAGGTATGCTTTAATATAGACTCCTTCTTCTGGATATTCTTCTGGATTTAATTCAAATATTTCACCAAAAGCAGTGGAGTGCTCTTTTACTAAATCAATCGGGTCTTCAATAACGAGTCCACTTGCACCAGTTTCATGAAGAATATTCGAGATTGGCTCAATCGCTTCATTTGTTGTATGAATACAGAGTTCAGACCATTTCATACTGGATCCACCCATTTCCTTTTGAAATTATCATACACCTTACCGCTATCAATTCCTGTTATGTAAACGGTGCTTATAACACACCGTTATTCACTTTTGAATGCCTTCTTAAATCGATCAAACAATGAACTGCCTTGTTCATCCGTGGCATCGTGACCACCAATTTCGTTAAATTCACGTAACAGCTCTTTTTGGCGTTCTGATAATTTAGTAGGTGTCATGACTTTCACTTTAATATGCTGATCTCCATGACCATAGCCTCTAACGTTCGGCGCTCCTTTTCCTTTCATTCGGAACGTTTTCCCGGTTTGTGTACCAGCTGGTATTTTCAATTTTACCTTTCCATGGACTGTTGGAACCTCGATTTCATCACCTAATGCTGCTTGCGCGAAGGTCAATGGCAATTCACAGAAAATATGATCTCCTTCACGCTGGAAGAAATCATGCGGTTTGACTTGAACTACTACAAACAAGTCTCCTGGAGGACCTCCATTAACCCCGGATTCGCCTTTTCCTGATACCCGTATTTGTTGGCCTTCATCAATTCCTGCTGGGATGGTAATATGAATAGTTTTGCGCTTTTTAACCTTTCCAGTACCACCACACGTGTTACATTTATCAGGAATAATCTTTCCTGATCCACTACAATAGTTACAAACCCTTCGATTTACAACTTTACCAAATGGTGTATTTTGTTCCATATTTAATTGACCTGATCCCCCACAATGGGAGCATGTCTTTGCTTTCGTTCCTGGTTTTGCCCCAGATCCAGAGCAAGTATCACATGTTTCTTCTTTTGGTATCGTAATATCCGTTTCTTTACCAAATATTGCTTCCTCAAAATCAAGAACCATCGTATATTGGAGATCGGCTCCTTGCTGTGGTGCATTCGGATCTCTACTTCGTCCACCTCCACCAAAGAACATATCAAAAATATCACCAAAGCCTCCACCGAAGTCTTGCGAACCTCCGAATCCGCCGAAGCCTTGGTTTTGTGGACCAGCATGACCGAATTGATCATATTGAGCACGCTTTTGTTCATTACCTAGAACTTCATAGGCCTCTTTGGCTTCTTTAAATTTATCTGCAGCATTAGCTTCTTTATTAACGTCCGGATGGTATTTTCTTGCTAGCTTACGATAAGCTTTTTTTATTTCTTCCTTCGATGCCCCTTTATCGACACCGAGTACTTCATAATAGTCTCGTTTACTCACTTGACAATCACTCTCCCGATACTCACTTTTGCATAACTTTTATCTTACCACCTTATACAGTCTTGTGGCAAATGTTGAAACAAATACGCTAACGTGTAAAAAAGTCAAAGTCAAGAGGATCCTGACTTTGACTTTTAATTTACCGGATTAAGGATAGAAACTTAAGTTTCTAAACCTATTCATCCCAATATTATTTATTTTTATCTTCCTCATCATCAACCTCTTGATAATCAGCATCCACCACATCATCATCGCTATTACCAGCCTGATCTGATTGCTGTGCTTGCTGCTCTTGTTGCATTTGTTCATACATTTTCACGGATAATTGTTGAACTTGCTCTTGAAGAGCTTCTTTCTTTTCTTTAATTTGTTCAATATCATCAGCTTCAATGGCTTTTTGCAATTCTTCCTTAGCAGCTTCTGCTTTTTGTTTTTCATCTTCAGAAACCTTATCTCCTAAATCTTTAATTGTTTTATCTGTTGTAAAGATTAGTTGATCAGCTTCATTACGTAATTCAATTTCTTCGCGACGTTTTTTATCATCTTCCGCATTCTCTTCAGCTTCTTTAACCATGCGGTCTACTTCTTCATCTGATAGACCAGAAGAGGATTTGATTGTAATAGATTGTTCTTTATTTGTACCTAGATCTTTGGCACGTACATTTACAATACCATTCGCATCAATATCAAAGGAAACTTCAATTTGCGGTACTCCTCGTGGTGCTGGTGGAATATCCGTTAATTGAAAACGACCTAAAGTTTTATTATCTGCAGCCATTTCGCGTTCACCTTGTAGGACATGAATGTCTACTGCTGTTTGATTATCCGCTGCAGTCGAGAATACTTGAGAATGACTTGTTGGAATCGTTGTGTTACGCTCAATTAATTTCGTAGTTACAGATCCCATTGTTTCAATACCAAGTGATAGAGGTGTTACATCTAATAATACAACATCCTTCACGTCACCTTGTAGGACACCGCCTTGAATTGCAGCACCTAAAGCAACTACTTCATCAGGGTTAACTCCTTTAGACGGTTCTTTACCAATCGCTTGCTTGATTGCTTCTTGAACTGCAGGAATTCGTGTTGATCCTCCAACCAATATAACTTTATCAATGTCACTTGCTGACAAATCAGCGTCAGACAAAGCCTTGCGAGTAGGCACCATTGTACGCTCTACCAACTCTGAAGAAAGTTCTTCGAATTTTGCTCTTGTTAGATTCATTTCTAAGTGCAGTGGTCCAGCTTCTCCAGCTGTAATAAATGGTAAAGAAATTTGTGTTTGAGATACCCCTGATAGATCTTTTTTCGCTTTCTCGGCAGCATCCTTTAAACGTTGTGTAGCCATTTTATCTTTTGATAGATCAATACCATTTTCCTTTTTAAATTCTTGTACCATGTAATCGATAATAACCTCATCGAAGTCATCACCGCCAAGACGATTATCACCTGCTGTAGATACAACTTCAAATGTACCGTCACCGATATCTAGGATA
Source organism: Virgibacillus salarius (assembly GCF_039521925.1). Taxonomy (NCBI): domain Bacteria; kingdom Bacillati; phylum Bacillota; class Bacilli; order Caryophanales; family Bacillaceae; genus Virgibacillus; species Virgibacillus salarius. The sequence continues at coordinate 7,691 of NZ_BAAACY010000013.1, forward strand.
GAAACGTCAAACGTTCCGCCACCAAGGTCGTAGACCAAAATTGTTTGGTCTTCGTTTTCTTTATCTATGCCATAAGCTAGTGCCGCAGCGGTTGGCTCATTAATAATACGTTCTACTTCCAAACCAGCAATTTTACCAGCATCTTTTGTTGCTTGTCGCTCTGCATCATTAAAATATGCTGGAACTGTAATAACAGCTTTACTTACTGTTTCACCGATATAATCTTCTGCAAATGACTTAATATGTTGCAAGATAATAGCAGAAACTTCTTGCGGAGTAAATTCTTTATCTTCTATCTTCACTTTATAATCTGTTCCCATATGGCGTTTTATAGATTGAATTGTGTTTGGATTAGTAATTGCTTGACGCTTTGCAACCTCTCCAACCTGTCTTTCACCATTTTTAAAAGCCACTACTGATGGAGTTGTACGGTTTCCTTCTGGGTTAGGTATTACTACTGACTCTCCACCTTCCATTACAGACACACAAGAGTTTGTTGTACCTAAATCAATACCAATTATTTTACTCATGATTATTCCTCCTTAGCTACGTAAACAATTATTTATTAACTTTTACCATTGCTGGTCTAATAACACGATCTTTCAACTTATAACCTTTTTGCAATTCCTCAACAATTACATTAGATGCCTTTTCTTCATCTTCTACTTGCATTACTGCGTGATGTAAATTTGGATCAAACTCCTCACCTACTGTAGCTATCTCTTCTACACCTTGTGAAAAGAGAGCATCCTTTAATTGATTGTAGACCATCGTAATCCCATCAATTAAACTAGATGTTGCCTCTGTTTTTTCAACTTGCAACGCCCGTTCAAAATTATCCAATGCGGGTAACAATTCTTGGATTAAATCCTGGGATTTATATTTTCGCTCTGCGTCCCTTTCTTTTAAGGTACGTTTCTTGAAATTATTAAATTCTGCTTGAACCCTTAACATTCTCTGATATATTTCATCCTTCTCTTTCTGGAGTGTATCCAACTCACTCTGTTCAATTGTCGAATGATTAGTTTTATCAGTTTCTACTTCTTCCTCTTTTGCATCGATTACTTCAATCGAGTCAGCAGTTTCTGCTTCTGCCTTTGCTTCTACTTTTTCTTCATCATCAGTAACGGTTCTCGTTTGTTTATCCTGTTCTTCCACGTGTGACACCTCCAATTTAAACTAACCAACATTCACTATAACACGTTGCACTTTTGAACGAAACAATAGCGAAGTCATGTTTTAATAAATTTCATAAGATTTATTCATTGTTTTTATACCACATATACAGTGCTTCTGTCATTTCATGTGACAAAATATTTAGTAATGAAATAACTCTTCGATACTCCATTCTTGTTGGGCCAAGTAATGCAATTGTCCCCGTCTGATCTTCTCCTAAGTGATAAGCTGCAGTAATTAAGCTCAGTTCTTTAATGGCTTCGACATTGTTCTCTCTTCCGATGGATACTTTAATCCCATCCTTGGACTGTTTCAGCATACTTGCAATCTCATCCTCATTTTCGATCATTGCATAGAAAGAACGTATTTTATCTACATCATTAAATTCCGGTTGCATCAGCATATTAGATTTTCCACCAATATATAATTTAACCGGATGATCTTGAATAAGTGCTGCATTCAAGTAATGGTATGAATTCTCTAGATTGGATACGTACTTTTTCATCATGGAAGCAATTTGTGAATTGAATTTTTCTGCCAATTGTATAATTGGTACGCCACTCAATTGGTCATTCATAATATTTACCATCTTTTCTATATCAGATGGTTCAATTTCATGAGGTATAGAAAATGACCGATGTTCCACATGACCAGTATTTGTAACAAGAATAGCAACCGCCGTATTCGACGATAAGGTAATAATTTGAATTTGCTTTAATTTTGTTTCAAATATTTCAGGTCCCAGAATGATCGTTGTATAGTTGGTTAATCGAGATAGAACTTCTGCTGACATCTGAACAATTTGTTCAAATTCAAAGAAATTATCTTGAATAATATGCTTAATCACATCGCCGTCTTCATGCATTATACTTGGAGAAATGAGGTGGTCGACGTAATATCGGTACCCTTTTTCTGAAGGTACACGTCCTGAAGATGAATGCGTCTTCTCAAGGAAGCCCATATCCTCTAGATCCGCCATTTCGTTTCGTATGGTTGCAGCGCTAAATGAAATATGCTCTTTTTTCGATATAGCGCGTGAGCCAACAGGATGTGCCGACTCGATGAAATCATCAATAATTACTTGTAAAATCAATAATTGCCTTTCTGTTAACATGATGATCACCTCTGTTAGCACTCAACCTTATCGAGTGCTAATGCTAATTATAAATTACCAAATCCACTTTTCTTTGTCAACGAAATGACTTGTATCTCAGTATGTGCCATATAAAATAACCTGTACAAAAGAGAACAGGCTATTTTTACATATATCTCTTATCAATCAATCTTAGTGTCGACGTGACTATATTTGTACGGAATCCTCTAATAGAAATCTTTCGAATACTTCATTAGCTAATAATTTTCCTTCACTGGTTAAGCGAATCGACATATCATCCTCCTGTAACCAGCCCTTCTGCACAAGACTTTCAATGGATGACTTATACAACTTATCAGGAAAGAATCCAAATCTAGATGCAAAGGTCTGTTTGTTTACACCTTGCATTTTTCGTAAACCTAAAAACATTTCTTCCTCAATCTGTTCTTTATTATTAATTTGATCAATATGGAGAACAGGTTTGCCATCAGCCATTGCCTGTTTGATATATGCTGGTAATGGTCTTATATTGCCATACCTCTTGCCTGGAATATACCCGTATGCACCTGCTCCAAAACCATAATAATAATTATTATCCCAGTATGTTAAATTATGCTTGCTTTCAAACCCAGCTTTCGCAAAGTTACTTATCTCATATTGCAGTAATCCATGTTTTTTTGTAGTATCGGTTAAAATATGATACATTTCAACTTCTTCTTCCTGAGCTGGACGTTGCAGTTTTCCTTTTTTATGACGCTGAAAGAATACTGTTTTCGGTTCAATTTGCAATGCATACGTAGATAAATGTGGTAGTCCCAGTGCCATGGCCTGATTCAAAGAATTTTTGAAATGATCAATTGTTTGATTAGGTAGTGCATATATTAGGTCTGTACTAATATTAGTTATTCCGTTATTCTGAAGTAATTCAACAGTTTCATAAACATCCTTTACCTTGTGCAATCTACCTAGCTCTTTTAACATATGATCATCAAAAACTTGTACGCCAAGTGAGACTCTATTCACACCATATGTTTTTAATAACTTGACCTTTTCGTCATTAAAATCACCTGGGTTTGCTTCAATCGTGTACTCTTCACATTGAGTCATATCAAATTTCTTATCAATAAATGAGAGCAGTGATTCTAGTTGGTTAACAGATAAAGCTGTCGGAGTTCCTCCACCTATAAAAACCGTCTTTACTTTATTACCTGTATCGTCTACATATGTAGAAATCTCATTCTTTAATGCAACAAGATAATCATTAGCTCTCTTTTCATTATAAAAGAACTTTGTAAAGTCACAGTAGTAACAAATTTGCTGACAAAACGGGATATGGATATATACAGATTGAATTGCATTCATATTAGTGCTCCTTACGAAAAGGAAAAAGGAAAAACTGTTTTCCAATTTAACAGCTCTCCCTTTCCGTTTCAGATATTGATGATCCTTTATTCTAAAATTACCATAAAGACTTCTAATTGCTAATTGTATCTTTGTGTATTTTATTATATCTAACATTATTTATCAAGCCAAATAGCTCCTTGGAAGGATAAGCAAACTCCTAATACTGTAATCATTATGGGTATCATTAAACCTCATTTTTCCCTTAATTTAATTGCACCTACCAGCATTCCACCTTGATAAGAACTTTGAAGAAAACTTAAATCTAGAGAATTTCCTCGTAGAACTTGGTCCACGATGCAAGGTATACCCATGAGTAAAGGATCGAAGAAGAAAAAGAGTTTATTATAATGAGAATGATGAACATGTTATTTTAAGCTATGTAGTTTGTTTCATTTTGATTTCTCGCAAAATTTATGTGAATTTGAATGATCTCCCAAGGGGATGGATATATAGAACAAGTTAATACGAAGGGGAAGAGAAAAACGAAAAACCCCTCACTACATTTAATGAGGGTTTTTCATGATTATTAGCATCTAGAGCCTTCTTTTACTGAATATTATTTGCTGTTTGTTGCTGTGAATTACCAGTTTCACCTTGTATAGCACTGGATAATTGTTGCACATTCTGATTGGTAGTCATATTTTGTAAAGGTTGAGTCAATTGTTGAGCTCCAGAATTATTTAATGCATTAGAAATGGTTTGAGGCAAATTTTTAAATGTTCCATTTTGAACTCCTCTTGTAATACCATAAATAGCTGCTCCTGCAGCTCCAATAGCAAGTATTGACGTCATCATACCTTGTCGGTTATTCATATATTTATCACCCTTTGTGTGTTGTTCTTGTGCTTCCGTTTTAGTTTTACAAAACACACCAAAAGTATACGAATGATTATACCTCATTTTATTCCATTGATTATACTATTTAACAAATTAGTCTTCGTTCTATACAGTATTGAACGAAGGAATTGATGAATTGTAACAAAGTGGTAAACATTATAAATAATCACTGATTAAAAAATAACTACAGAGTGCTTATGAAAAGACTTTCTATATGAATGTTTTCCCCACTGTCACTGGGTCAACTAAAAGGATTTTCCCAGCTGATTTCATCAATGCTATATAAAAGATGCTATTTTTAGGTCTATTCCATACAAAAAGTAGGGTTTAGAGAAAAGATCTGTATCAGCGAAAGTGATGGATATACATTTAGACTCTCGCAGGAAACCGCCTTTTGCTTCCGAGGAAGTTGAGGTGTTGCCAGGAGAAAGCGAAGTGTATATCCTCCTGGCGTTACAAACGGCTATCCATATATTCAAAAAATAAACTTGCAGTGAGTTTTTTTATCACGCTTTAAGCTCTTTAGAGCCCCCGCATAGCCAGAGGAGAGGTATTCTAAACCATTAATAAATAGTACTGCCACCAACATATTCAATGTGGTGGCAGTAGAGTAGCAAAGCGTCTATTTTTCAATTTGATATATCCTTAAAACGTTGATTTAATCATCCTTCATTTCCAAAACTGCCATAAAGGCTTCTTGCGGTACCTCTACAGAACCTACCATCTTCATACGCTTTTTACCTTCTTTTTGTTTCTCCAATAACTTACGCTTACGAGAAATATCTCCACCATAGCATTTAGAGAGAACGTTTTTCCGCATTGCCTTAATTGTAGATCTAGCCACTATTTTATTTCCAATAGCAGCTTGAACGGGAACTTCAAATTGCTGTCTTGGAATTAGCTCTTTTAATTTATCAACAATGTGCTTGCCACGTTCGTAAGCAAAGTCTCGATGGACAATAAATGAAAGTGCATCAATAGTATCACCATTTAATAAAATGTCCATTTTCACTAAATTGGAAGAGCGATATCCAATTAAATCATAATCAAAGGAAGCATACCCTTTTGTTTGGGATTTAAGTTGATCAAAGAAATCATAAACAATTTCAGATAATGGTATATGATAAATAACATTAACTCGAATGTCATCCAAGTATTCCATATCAATGAATTGACCACGTTTTTTTTGTGCGATTTCCATCACTGCTCCAACATATTCATTTGGAACCATGATTGTAGCTTTTACATACGGTTCTCGAACATCTTTGATCTGCTGAGGATCTGGCATAACGGAAGGATTATCGATAGCAATAACCTCTTCGTTTGTCTGCTCCACTTCGTAAATAACACTAGGTGCTGTAGTAATTAGATCTATTTTAAATTCTCGTTCAATACGTTCTTGAATGATTTCCATATGCAAAAGCCCTAAAAATCCACAACGGAAGCCAAATCCTAATGCTTGAGATGTTTCTGCTTCATATTGTAATGATGAATCATTTAATTCTAAACGCTCTAGCGCTTCTCTCAAATCATTATAATTATTGGCGTCAACTGGATACAGCCCGCAAAATACCATTGGGTTTAATCGCTTATATCCTGGTAACGGTTCAGCAGCAGGTCGGTTAGCTAATGTAATCGTATCCCCAACTCGCGAATCACCCACGTTCTTAATAGAAGCTGTTAAATAACCGACATCTCCTACGGTCAGTTCATCTTTAGTAATTGGCTTGGGACTAAATACCCCTAATTCATTGACTTCAAATTCTTTATCCGTTGCCATCATTTTAATTTTATCGCCTACTTTTATAGAACCTTCCTTAATACAAACGTAGGCGATAACTCCTCGATAGGGATCGTATAAAGAGTCGAAGATTAACGCTTTAAGCGGCTCTTCGGTATCACCCGCAGGCGCAGGGATTGCTTCCGTAATTCTTTCAAGAATTTCATCAATCCCAATATTTGCTTTTGCTGATGCTAAAATGACATCATCGCCATCAATACCAATCACATCTTCTAATTCTTTTTTCACTCTATCTGGATCTGCACTCGGCAAATCGATTTTATTAATAACAGGTATTATTTCTAAATCGTTATCAAGAGCTAAATAAACATTCGCTAACGTTTGGGCTTCAATGCCTTGCGCAGCATCAACAACAAGAATTGCTCCTTCACATGCAGCAAGGCTTCTAGAAACTTCATATGTAAAATCGACATGACCCGGTGTATCAATGAGATGAAAAATATAGTCTTCTCCTGCGTTACTTTGATAATTTAATTGTACAGCATTTAATTTAATGGTGATGCCACGCTCACGCTCGAGATCCATTGCATCGAGTAATTGATCTTTCATTTCTCTTTGTGTTATTGCTTTTGTGCGTTCTAATATTCGATCTGCCAAGGTTGACTTGCCATGATCAATATGTGCGATAATTGAAAAATTACGCACATTTCTTTGAATTTTTGCCATTAGTGATGTTCACTCCTACTTTCTTTTATCTCTACAGATAAAAGGCCTTAAATTATCAGCGACAATGACTAGCATTGATTATAGCAATAGTAACAGTTATGTTCAAGAACAAAAGCGCAAGCGCCCGATTAGAACGTAGCGACTAGAGCAAGTCAACCGAGATAAAGAAATCACGGTGAGCTTGCGAGCCGATGATGACTTAGATTAGGGCGATTCGTGAAATCACCTCGTTTCTGGGCGCTGAAGCTGGACGTGGCTCAACACGTCCATATTGACCCACATGGGCTAATTTTATAATTTCCTAGACTAGAACAAAAGCGCAGAGCACTATAACTTTAGGATCTGCGCTTCTGCAACATAATTGCACCTATATAAAAATTAAAAAAATAATTGGGAAACCTGGTAAAGTATCTCTACCACAACTTCATAAAATCCAGATACACCAGCTTCTAATATCGATGCCGTCTTCTCTGTAACAGGTGAAGGTCCATTCGTGTTAATCTTCTCTTCCGTAATAACTTCAGTGGTATCTGATGTTGTTTTAGTTTGCAATACTTCATCTTTAGCCTCTTTAACATCAACCTTCATTTCTGTTTGCTGAGGTGTTGACTCTTCTGCTTGTTTATCATTCCCGTAGACCACTCCAGTTAAAAAACAAACTGCTAATAATAATAATACAATTAATGAACGAGTCATCTTAACACCTCCTATGAAGCAGTATCTACTTTTTCTGCATCCCAATACATCTCACTAAATACGTCTGCTAGAGCATCAGCCGAACGATATAGCTCGTCCAGTTTGTTTTCTACTCCCCCGAATTCAAACAGCAATGCGTTATTAGATAAATCTTGATTAAATACTCCATTTGTTCCTTTATCTTTTCTCGGAAATACCCCTCTGCTTAAACCAGGATATTTTTCTTCTAACAGATAATGCAGCTTAGCTGCTAAGTCAAGGTTCTTCTTATAAGAGTTATGCTCAGCGCCAACAACTATCATAATGCGGGCATAGGATTTTCCGTTTATTTGCTTCGTCGTTTTTTCCTTTTTGATAGCATCACGATGTAAATCAAAAGCATATTGAATATCCTTATTAGTGGATAGTGTGTCAGCAACTACCTCCCTAGATGCATCATACGACCTGCCAAACCCCCAGCCCTTTTCATGCAATTTTTTGGTTATATCTGTATCATCAACTACAGTTCCAATTCCATTTGCCTGCAATGATTTAGCTAGTCGATTACTCACCTTTGAAATATTCACTTCCTTATGATAAGCCTTATCAGGGTCCTTTACGTCAGGTAAATAAGGAAGAAAGGACTCTCGATTATGTGAATTATAAATATAAACAACCTCTTTATTCCCTGTCGTTGGCGTATTTTTTTCTTTGTTCGTTTCTAATTGTTCTGTTGTGCTTTCCTCATCTTCAATTATTGCTTCTCTCTCTTTTAGAACTTCTTGTAGTGGTGGAGAAGATTCAATTGGTAGGTTTGTATAATTTGTACCTTCACCAGCAATTAATATGTGGTTATCAAAAACCTTAAATCCAGGTAATTCATTGCCTAACAAGCTTCTAATATCATTTGGTTTTAGACTTGTTGCAATGCGAAACAGAGTTGTAGACAAATCAAGGAATTTGTGATCTTCAGGTACAGCTTGCTGAAATGCCCGATTTTCAATTCCTAGCAAGTATAAAAAAGTAGAGCTATTAATATCAGTTGTCCATTCCGTAATTACTTCAGAAGAAAGGCGATAAGCGGGCTTTATCGTTGTTAGAATACCGATGCAAGTAAAAAGTATTAGAGCACCGATAATGTATAAGCTACTTCGCTTATATAAAAGACGAAGCCCGCTATGTTTATGCAGATCCATGGTTCCACCCTTTCTGAATTCACGCTATAGTTAACTCTATGACACAAATCCAGAAGCTAGAACCTAATCTTTTATTTTTTGGAATATTGATAGAAAGGTTAACGAGAATAAGATGCGAAATTATCTACATTGACAGTTTCATGCATAGCAGCATTAACGCCGTTTGCTATTAGGCTAGCCATATCAATCATAAAACCATCTACTTCTTTAGGTGTTACCATTAAATTATGACCAATCGGCGTTAATACTTCTGTTATTAGTTTTCGCTTTTCATCGTCAGATAGATTCCCTACTATACCAAGGAATGTTTGACGTTTTTCTTCATCTGGTAAATCTTCATCCGTTAAACGTTTCTCACCAAATGACATACCAGCAGGTGTTAATGACTTGGAGGGATCATCCTTTTCTTCCCACTCTCTACCAAAATGCTTCAATAAAAAGTCGATGGTATCACTTGTGATGGTAACAGCATCAACAACTGTCGGAACTCCAATAGCCATCACAGGAATGCCTAACGTTTCTTTACTTATTTCTTTTCGTTTATTTCCTACACCAGATCCAGGATGTATACCAGAGTCGGATAACTGAATGGTTTCATTAACTCGTTCAATGGACCTTGAGGCAAGTGCATCAATACAAATAACAAAATCTGGTTGATATTTCTCCACAATTCCGAAAATGATGTCACTTGTTTCAATACCAGTAACCCCCATTACGCCAGGTGTCACAGCAGCTACTGGCCGGTAACCTTTTGAAACCGTTTCATGTTCCATTTGGAATAAATGACTAGTTACTAGCACTTTCTCTACGGTCATCGGACCAAGTGCATCGGGTGTAACATTCCAGTTTCCTAATCCTACAATTAAACCTTTACTATCGACTGGAATATTGTTTTTAGCAATTAATTGTTCCAGTTCTTTAGCTAACACCTTTGCAGCTTGCTCCTGTCTTTTTGTATCTTGTCGTTTTACACCATCAGCATAAATGGTAATATAGGATCCCGGTTTTTTACCTAGAAGCTCAGCACCAGTATCATCGATCTCTACATAAGAAATATTAATTCCTTCATCATTTCTTTCTTTTATAGTGACTCCTTTTATTTTTTTCTGATCAGTTGCCTCTTGATTTTCAACATACATATCCTTTGCTTCAATGGCTAGATCTGTCCTAACTTGATATGGTACAATATCATTCTTTTTGTTTTCCATAGCTCGCTCATCCTTTCTTCATCTGTTAGTAATAGATTTAACAAAATAGCGAAACTCATACATTTGATAACAAAGCTATTGAAAACAAACCATTCCTCTGGTAAAATGACTTTTGTCCATAGACAAAAAAAGCAAATACAAATCACTTTACATTTGTTGGGATGAAAACAAATACATTCATAATTGTGATGATATTTCAGGAGGTGAAAAACTTATGGCAAATATTAAATCTGCAATTAAACGTGTAGAAACAAATAATAAAAAACGCACAAACAATGTTATGCAAAAATCTGAAATGCGTTCACAAATTAAGCGTGTAGAAAAATTAGTTGAAGCTAACGATAAAGAAAACGCAATCGTTGCTTTAAAAGATGCGAATAAATCAATTGATAAAGCTGTTCAAAAAGGGATTATTCATGCTAACAACGGTAATCGCCAAAAATCACGTCTAGCTAAGAAATTAAATCAATTAGGCGCATAATAAAGGGGCTGGGACATAACTAGCCTGGAGAAGTAAAAAAGAGATTCCAGTTATCAAAAATAGATAGCTGG
>NZ_BAAACY010000014.1:0-9375 GCF_039521925.1 Virgibacillus salarius
TTCCTTGCGTTGGCAAGTGGAGATACTCTTTAAAACATGGAAATCGTTATTTGAAATTGATGATGTGCAGACAATGAATACCGACCGCTTTTACTGTCATTTGTATGGAACTTTAATTCATATTCTTCTTTCTTCGATGATTGCTTTTCAGTGCCGTTACTGCCTTTACGAAAGGTATCAACTAGAAGGAAGTGAGTACAAATGTATCAACCATGCGAGAAACGCAATAGTAGAGACGAAGGGGTATTCACTCTATCACCTTTCTTCTTTGAAAGCTCTCATCGATAATATTTACCAGAACATATACCGGCATGGAAGGAAAGATCATCGTTGTCAGCATAAAAGTCCTTTTGATGTCTTAAACATTGCGTATAAAGTACATTTCCGTGCCGCGTGAGTAAAAGTGTAAAAAAGAAAACAAGTACCCATAAAAGAATACGGATTAAACTGGAAAAATATGTTTATATTTTCATTGCACCGTACTTCTTTTTTATTAGCTTGACGGCTATGGGCCGTGCCCGCGGAAAGCGAAGTAATTAGTCGGAGCATTGCCAATATACATCAAACATTTCAAAATAACTACTTGGCTTAACGCAGTCATTGCACTGATTTTATACTTTCTTAACTTACAAAAAAGCCATTCACAAGCAACGTTGCTTATGAATGGCTTTGGATAATTATCGTCTTCTTCTTTCAGCAATAACATTTCGATATGGCTTTATCGCTCTCGGTTTCCCTAGAACTTCTGCCATAATAATTCCATTTACTAATCCTTTTCTCGTTAGATTATTAGAAACTTGCTTCTTCAACTGCTTCTGAACTTCCGTAAGCTCATCATCTATTTGTTGAATCTGACCTCTATCAAGAGCCTTAGAATACTTTGTGATATCTAGACTTTCACTTGATTTGTCGGCTCCCATTTGATTAGCTAGTCGTTCCATCTGCTCTTTGTGCTGATCATCAACAGAAATGGTCGACACGGTAGTAGAAGCATTAGTTGAATTAGGTATCGACTGTGTTCGATTTCGGTTAGGAGTCCCACCAGAAGGAGTTGGAGTCGGCTTTGTTCGATTAGGCTGTCTATTTCCCTTCTGGTCATCCTTTTTAGAACCATCTTTTAAAACTCCTATGATCCCTGCTATTATAGCAAAAACAATAAAGAAATTACTAAAAATAGCATCAATTAGGTTGGATAGGGCATCCATCAAACCCCTCCCTTACTTTTAGGATTATTTAGGATCATTTTCGTCATGATTATCTTTAGATAAATTACCTATAGAATCTCGCATATCTGTATCTGCATCAATGTTTTTATAGTTCATGTAGTCCATCACACCTAAGTTTCCTGAACGTAAAGCCTCAGCAAGAGCAAGTGGTACATCTGCTTCTGCTTCCACAACTTTTGCACGCATTTCTTGAACCCGTGCAAGCATTTCTTGTTCTTGAGCAACCGCCATTGCACGACGTTCTTCGGCTTTTGCCTGTGCGATATTTTTATCCGCTTCCGCTTGATCTGTTTGTAGAATCGCTCCAATATTTTTACCGATATCAACATCTGCAATATCGATCGATAAAATTTCAAAAGCGGTACCAGCATCTAAACCACGATTTAATACATTGTGCGAAATAGAATCTGGATTTTCCAGTACTTGTGTGTGTGCTTCTGAGCTACCAATTGTACTAACCACACCTTCACCAACACGAGCAATAACCGTTTCCTCACCAGCACCACCGACTAGTCGATCGATATTAGCCCGCACGGTGATTCTTGCTTTTGCTTTTACTTCAATACCATCCATGGCAATACCTGCAATAAATGGTGTTTCAATAACTTTTGGATTAACACTCATTTGAACTGCTTCTAATACATCACGACCTGCTAAATCAATAGCAGCCCCTCGTTCAAATGGTAATTCGATATTTGCACGATGTGCAGCGATTAAAGCATTCACAACACGGTCTACGTTACCACCAGCTAAATAATGACTCTCCAGCTGATTTGTTTTAACATTTAATCCAGCTTTATGTGCTTTAATTAACGGATTGATAACCCGATTTGGCACAACCCTTCTAAGTCGCATCCCGACTAATTGGAAAATACCCACTTTCACGCCCGCTGCCAGCGCACTAATCCATAGCATTACTGGAATGAATGTAAATAAAATTGCTACAGCAATTAAGATAACCGCAATAATAATTAACGGCATTAGTTCTTGTAAATCCATTATTTTTCCTCCTATAAATCATTTATTATATGCATAGAACTCCATTCAATATAGTTTATCAATTGAATGCAGTCAAACATCCATTAATTAACTTTTCTCACCACGATACGTACACCTTCAACCTTAACAACCTTTACTTTTTGGTTCTCACCAATAAATCCGCCTTCTGAAACTACATCTAGACGCTCATTTTCAAAAACAGCTGTTCCAGCTGGACGTAATGGCGTCACGGTTACACCTTCCAACCCAATTAGCTCTAATCGATTTACAGAGGACACATATCCTTGCTCAGTAGTTGTTTGGTCTTTTAGGATAATATGCCGGAAAATACCTTTATCCATTCCCATTCTTCGAAATAAGATAACGGAAACGACTAGGGTGACTAAAAATGCAATTCCTATACTCATTGACATGTGACCAAGGTCATAGCCGGACAGAAATAATGAACCTATGATTGCGCCAATGCCAAGCAAACCCATAATGCCACCAGGTACAAATATTTCTGCAATAATTAATACAATACCTAGTACAAGTAATATGATTGCCTCCATACCTGCTAAGCCTGCTACAATATGACCATAGAAAAATAATACGAGCGAAACGAGTCCCATTATACCAGGAACACCAAATCCAGGGGAATATAATTCGACTACTAAACCAAGGCTAGCAACAGATAAGAGGATTGGTATAACAACTGGATTTGTTAAAAACCTAGCTATCTCTTCAGATAAAGTAGTCTCCTTCTCAATAATCTTCGCCTCAGATAGACCTAATTCATGAAGTAATTCTACACGATCTTCAATCGTTCCTTCAGAATAACCTACTTCTAAGGCGGAAGAAGGTCCTAAAGTTAAAAATTCACCCTCTCCTGCATCTAATTCTGGCAAATCAATGCTTTTATCCGCCATAGCTGCTGCGTATAATGGGTCTCTTCCTTTTGATTCTGCAGCACTTTTCATAGCAGCAATCCAAGCTGATTGTGCTTTTTGATCAGCTGCATTACCATCGGAGGTGATTACACCACTTGCTCCCATTGTAGCCTGGGGCTTCATATAAATAGAATCCGTATTTAAAGCGATATAAGAACCTGCAGAATAAGCTTGATTCACAACATAAGATGTTGTTGGAATATCTAAATTTTGAAGAAGCTTTGCAATTTGACCTGCGGAATCGACTCTACCACCTGGAGTATCAATTTCAAATATAATATGATCTGCTCCCTCTTCCCTTGCCTCTTCTGTTGCACGAGTGAGAAATGCTTCAAGTCCTCGTTCCACTTCTTTTTCAATAGGTATGACATACACCAATTTACCTTCACCTTTGTCAGCAGCACCTACAGGTACTTGATGGAAAAGTGGAAAGAAAAAAGCGATAAAGAAAACTAAATATGTAAATACTTTCCTAGTAGGCAACCACGATCACCTCCTTATTATGTATAGTTATATATACGAATCATACCTTAATTAGTTTCATTTTTTACGGATTAACTAAATAGTACCATAAAGTGATCTGTTAATGATACTTTAAATATAGCATGAAATAAACAAAGTCATCATCATGAGATATTACAATAAACAGTTCGGAAATTATAGGATGTATATCTGCCTAGCATACTTTCAGTTTGTCCTACAATACGACAGATAACGGAACCACTAAACTGAATGCAAAACTATTACTCTTCGGTTAGCATATAGTTTACATATATGTATTGTCGTTTAAAGTGAAACTTCAATTATTGTAGTTTAGTTTATCCCCAATGATTGATAGTACCACAAGGGAATGACCTTAAGTACTTTGAACGAATCGGACATTTACTGGTAGTTGATCCCCACTACCAATATTGGTTACCCTTTATCGCTTAAAGTGGCGGTCTTATTGCCAGTTATATGCGGGATAATCGAGTAGAGGGAGAAGCTAAGAGCTTCTCGCCCCTCTCACACCACTAGTACATACGGTTCCGTATACGGCGATTCAATTTACATCTCTGTGTGTACTTTTAGATAACGGTCTAAAGCAAAGGGAATACCTCTTTGCCTCCTTTCCTTTCACGTGACGAAGAACACTTCTCTTTTGATTATCCTCTGAGATACGCTCATACTTTTATCATTAATACATCCAGAAGTCTATCCTTCGTGCATTCATGGCGTAGAAACACTATAAATTGTTCAGCCCTTCATGATTTTTTTTCATCACTACTATGGCGTCGGCTGACTTCTCACGATAAACCTTTTTCGACCAGCTTTCTTTTTAGAGGACTCCTCAGCTGTCCGTGAGACCTCTCAGGGTAAGGACAACTATCTTTCCTCTTTTACTCGTCTGATTTACTCTATAGGGTTACGCACATCTTTTGGACTTTGGCTTGTTTGGGAGCCTTGTCCGCCTACAGAGCCTTGGTATCAGATTTCTGTTCGTCGAGCCAAGATTTTGATACACGCTTCCTTCAGCCTTTACCTCACGATAAACACCTTGCGCTTCTCTAGTGGTTGGTTGATGTGTACCCCCACAGTGGACTTTCACCACCTAGATAGTCGCCATGCCTGGCGCACCAAATAACTATCCGCCCGTAAAACGGGCGGTTTTAGTTTCGCCCTATAAGGGCACTTTACCAACGAGACCCCTAAAGGGGCTTCTGAATTGACCGTCAACCGTTTATCTTCCTACCTATTTTTAAATGGATCGACGTATTCACGTTTACTCATGTTGTCTCGTAGTCTATCCTCCGATTCTTGTTCACGAATGTATTTTGCCACAGTTTTTTGATTGGGCCCTACTGTACTGACATAGTAACCTTTAGCCCAAAATGT
Source organism: Virgibacillus salarius (assembly GCF_039521925.1). Taxonomy (NCBI): domain Bacteria; kingdom Bacillati; phylum Bacillota; class Bacilli; order Caryophanales; family Bacillaceae; genus Virgibacillus; species Virgibacillus salarius. Next base: position 5,030 of record NZ_BAAACY010000014.1, read on the forward strand.
GCGGTTTCCATGATTGTATTTTAAGTTGGCATGTCTATCATGGATCATTAAAGAGCTTTTACCTTTTAAGTAGCCCATAAAGTAAGACACTAACATTTTTGGTGGTATTTTAACCAGCATATGGATGTGGTCAGTCATGGCATGAGCCTCAATAATTTCTACATCTTTCATCTCACATAAACGTCTTAAGATCACCCCGATGTCTCTTCTGAACTTGCCATAAATTTCTTTCCTTCTGTACTTGGGTATAAAGACTACATGATACTTACAATTCCATCGGGTGTGTGATAAACTATTGTCACTCGACATGAGTAGATCTCCTTTCTATATATAGAGTCGGTTTGACGGCCAACTCTATTATATCGAAAGGAGATTTTTCTGTTACAACTCTACAAGTTTAATTCTCACACAGGCAGAGCCTGTGGTTTAAAAAACATCAATTAAAAAACTCCCCTCAAAGTAAAGCAGATTATTTATTTTCTTAATCTGGTTATTACTTCAAGGGGAATATCCTTCTTAATCATCTTGTTTCATCCAAAAAGATGAATTAACTTAAACTGTTACTTCATTTTACTATTATTTTTGATCGGTAAACTCAACAAATCGGAAAAGATCTCCATAAATTAAATCATCTGAGTAACCTAATTCTTTATCTACTCTTTTGCTAATTGGATCACAGGCACTCTCAACGTTTTGATCCGTAGCTTCTTCCTTTTGATCTATTTCTACTGGTTCTCCAGTTTCTCGATTATAACAAGTGTCACTTGCAAAGATATAATCATCACTAATAAAATTACCGTTTCTTAAAGCAATGTAACCTTTTCTTTCATCACTAAATAAGTCATTACCAAAATGTAAGTCATTTTTATTTTCAACACCTAACAAGCTCAACAATGTTGGCTTCACATCAATTTGACCAGAAACTTCTGATTTCACTTCACCTTGACCATGGCCAGGAATATGAATAAAGAACGGAACTCTTTGTAACTGTACATGATCATATGGTGTGATTTCTTCCTTATCTAAATACATACTCATTGCTCGATTATGGTTGGCACTAATTCCGTAGTGATCACCCATGATGATAATAATGGAGTCTTCATATAGTCCAGCATCTTTTAGTTGATCGAAAAACTGCTCAATTGCTTCATCCATATATCTTACTGTTGGAAAGAAATTATTTAAAGTATTTGAATTGGAATCGTACGGTTCAATGGATTTATCTGTTTCATCCAAATCAAATGGGAAATGATTCGTCAATGTGATTAGCTTTGTGTAAAATGGTTCTTCCATTGACTGAAGGTATTTAATGGACTGCTCAAAGAATGGTTTATCTTTAAGTCCCCAGCCGATTGAATTTTCTTCAGAAACTTCATATGCTTCTTCCCCATAGAAGTGATCAATTCCAAAGCTCTGATACATTTGATCACGATTCCAAAAGCTCTTGTTATTAGCGTGCAGAACACTCGAGTAATACCCTTCTGTTTTCAATATTTCTGGCATAGCATGGTATTCATTCTGCGCATGTGTAAAGAAAACAGCTCCACGAGAAAGTGGATATAGAGAATTTTCAACAATAAATTCTGAATCGGATGTTTTCCCTTGTTCTGTTTGGTGATAAAAATTCTCAAAATAGTACGTATCTTCATCCTCTGTTAAACTATTTAAGAAAGGCGTAATTTCCTGTCCATTTACTTCATTATTTATTACAAAGCTTTGAATAGATTCTGCATTAATGAATATAACATTCTTATCTTTAGCTACTCCAAACAAATTTGATTTTTCTTTTGTTTTCACATTCTCTTCAATATAAGCTTTAATATCTGGAATCTCATTACCATCTGCAAACACTCGTTGTGTCTTCGCTTTAGTATGTGTTGCAATATCATAAACATGGTAATTAAACAGACCTATATTTTTCACTAAATATTCCCGATCGAAGGCACGTGTAAATAATTGCGGCCGCTCCATCTCTGCCAAAAAGAAATTACCAGCCAATAATACAAAGGACATGGCTAATGTAAAGACTTTACCACTTCTCGGATAAAAAACGGTCATACGTTCCATATGTTTTCTACTTAAATACCAGATGATTGCTACATCTACGAATAGAAGTATGTCATACGGCTTAACAAGCGACAGTATGCTTTCCGTCAAATCAGCGGCATTACTTCCTTGAAATAATTGGGGTATGGTAATAAAATCCGTAAAGGAACGATAAAAAACTAGATTAGCAAATAGGATGATTGTACCAATTAAAGCAGTATATCTTAAGAACTTCATTTGTCTGCTCTGTTTTCTTATCCAAACACTTAAAGCAAAAACTAAGAACGCTGAAACAAAAGGGTTTATAAACAAGATTAACTCTTGCATAGAATTTTCGAGATCAATCGAAAACACAAACCGGTACACAATGTACGTTTTAATACCAAATAGTACAGTAGCTACTATAAATAGGGGTATTTTTAGCCGTTTCAACTCCATAAACTTATCCTCCTGCTATCCCTTTTGATTTTTATATTTTTCTTACTTTTCAACCAATATCAAACAGATTTATTCTTGATTTCATTTCCCTGTTGAAAGATATTATAAACCAAAAGTAAATATTTGTTAATCGAATGTAAACCCAATTATCGTATATGACGAAATCAATGAAATAAAAGTTTCATAGAATGCGATTTTTTTTACATCTTCCATTGAACTAGTGACAGCTAATTGGTGAATGTGATGTGTTCGATCTTCTGTTTAACTAAAAATGCTGCTCCAATGATACCAGCATCGTTCCCTAATTGAGCAAGCTTTAATTCACAATTTTCACTAACCCGGGACAAAGCATATTTATCAAATGACTCACGTATATCATAAAGAAATGCTTCTCCAGCTTTAGATACTCCGCCACCAATTAAAACTTTAGCAGGGTTTACAATGGTGCCTATATTAGAAATTGCCATTCCTAGTACGTCTGCGGTATTTTTCACAATTTCTCGAGCGGACTTATCACCAGCAGCAGCAAACTGAAAAACATCTTTTGCAGTAATAGAACCATGCTCGGAAATGTATGTAGCAAGTAAACCTGACTGATTTTCAGCCTTTTCCATTGCTTGCCTTACAATTCCAGTCGCTGAAACAATCGTTTCTAAACAGCCTATTCTACCACAATTACAGGTATAACCATCTATATCAATTGTAATATGTCCGATTTCTCCACCGATTCCCGCTTCACCGTTTACTATTTGCCCGTTCGTGATAATACCACCACCAACACCGGTACCCAGCGTTATAGCTACTAGATTTCTAGCTTGGTTCCCAGCACCTTTCCAATTTTCACCCAGCACAGCAATATTGGCATCATTCTCTACAAATACTGGTAAGTTTGATCGTTGCTTTAATTGATTACCTAGATCATAATTTTTCCATCCGATATTAACTGCCTCATAAACAAAACCTGTTTCATCTTCAATAAATCCAGGTGCACCTACACCGATCCCAAGCACCTGATCGTTCGTATATTGATCATGTGATAATTGTCTTTCAATCGAGTTCCAAATATCGTCTACAATTTGAATACCCTCATTTTCGGTAATTGTAGGTATCTCCCATTTTCTAAGGATATCTCCTTGATTATTGATAAAACCAAGTTTTGCTGTTGTTCCGCCAACGTCTACTCCAATAATAATTTGATTCATGCATAACTCCCCCTTAATTTTTACGCAATGCTTCTATCTCTTTTCGTAGAAGTAATTTTGCTTGCAAATAATCATCATTTCGAATGAATTGAAGTTTATATAGTTCATCCAATTCCATTGCCATTATTTCTAAATCTCCGATGCGATTACCCGTATAAATAAATGTACCATATTTTTTCAAAAGCTGCTGTATATCATAGATTGATTCCATTAAATTCATCACCATTACTAGTATACTAAATGTACGTATTAAATAGAAATACGAACTTAGACGTATCTTTAAAAACATAAGAAAAACGGAGCAAAATTCGCTCAGTCCTTATCACTAAATGCTCAAATTTACGCTTCCTCTAGTAGCTATTATGGAATAATAGCTACTGCTTACTTGACCACCACTCCGGCTGCCCACTTCCCTTTCCGTGGGGTTTGTCCTTCAGCTAACTTTTTTAGCAAAACCCGCTCAAAAAAGTGGATCTTCAGGTCAAACATTTCCCACAGGAGTTGAATTGGCCGGCCTTCGCTATTATCAGGCTCTACAACGCTAGCATGAAGTAACACAGCTGCTTTTATACTCACGGATAGCGATTTTTACTTTACCCATTGTAAAAAAGTCAACCTATTACTTATGACAAGAATTGTTGCACCTTCTCATAGCGGAGA
>NZ_BAAACY010000015.1:0-13150 GCF_039521925.1 Virgibacillus salarius
TCCATAATAGCTACTAGAGGAAGCGTAAATCTGAGCATTTAGTGATAAGGACTGAGCGAATTTTGCTCAGTTTTTTTTAATTCACTTCACTAGACCTAACTGTTTCAGCCCATTGAAGATACCAGAATTCTGTACGGATGTGGTTTGGTGTTTTGCAAATGGTAGAAGATTAGGATCACCGTTCTCCATAATAAAACCCTCTCCTACAGCTTGTAGCATTTCTTTATCATTCATACCATCTCCAAATGCGATAGCCTGTTCTTTTTTTATTTGTAGATGCTTTAGGACTCCCTTAACTGCTTCTCCTTTATTCACTTGTTTGCGAATGATATCATAACAGTTTTCGACTCCCTCTACATTTACCTTAGATAAATGAATACCTTCTTCCATTGCCTCATACAATTTTATTTGGTCTGGACTGACGTTCATAATTGAAGCGCCAAGTATCTGATCAAGTACATGATCTGATAGCCTTTCGTTTTGCTTTAACTGAAAAACTTCTGCAAAATCTTTCGTAATTGAATTAAATAAAGTTGTAAAATAGTTTTTTTCACTTGTATAGCAAACGAGTTCATGATGATGCTTGCTTGCAAGTAACAGAAAACTTTCTAATGTATGCTGTTTCATAGGTTCATTGACAAGTGGCTTATCTTGATATGCGGCATAGGCACCATTATAGCCAATGTATGCATCAATTCCCAGGTCATGAGCTAAGTCGTTTACTTCGTGAAGGGGCCTTCCTGTACAAAGGAAAACAAGTATTCCTTGCTGTTGTACTTGGACGATTGCCTCTTTTGTAGAAGGTGAGTATGTATGGTCTGGTTTTAATATAGTACCGTCGATATCGAGGAATAGAATTTTATAGTTCATGGACTTCTCCTTTGTTTGCATATTCAACCTTATGCTACCTATTATTCAAATACGAAAGCCATTTGTCAATTCCGTTGAAAGTGGGAAGGTTATCTAATAGTATTATCTATTAAAATTTAAAAAATCTGTTTATTGATATTAGAAAAAAGAAGTGAGTTTTTTAATCCCACCTCTTATGTTTCATTCGTAATAATGGTATCTATACGATATTCGTTTAACTTGTTTAAAAATGGTGACTCGATTGGCTGATCTGTAATTAATCGATCAATCTGTTCAAATTTGGCAAATACCGCACTGGAAGATTTACCGATTTTGGAGGAGTCAACTAAAGCAATTACTTTTGAGGCTCGTTTCACAATCTCCTTTTTAATTTGCACTTCATATAAGTTAAAATCCTCTAAACCATTTTCGAAGGAAAATCCATTTGCAGATGTAAACATAATATCAATATTTACGTAATCCAGAATATCAATTCCTAATGTGCCTTCAATTGAAGTTGATTTTTTAGTTACGACACCACCAATTAATATTACAGTAATATCTGGATTATCCTTTAATTCAATTGCTGTTTGCAGTCCACTCGTAACAACGGTTAAGCGTAGTGATGCCGAATTTAATAAGCGAGCCAACTCTAATGCCGTGGAACTTGCATCGAGTAAGATACATTGTTTTTCTTCAATGAGTTCAATTGCTTTTTTAGAAATTTGGATTTTTTCTTCTTTATTCTTCTTTTGTCTTACGTTGAAGCTATTATCGTTTTCTTTATCTTCATTAAGCACTGCCCCACCATGAGTTCTTGTTAAAAGCCCCTCATGCTCCATTTTATTTAGATCAGCTCGCAATGTAGCTTCGGATACCCCAATCTGGGAAGCGATTTCTTTAACAGTAATCCGCTTTCTCTCATGAAGAAGATCAATAATCTTACTCCTTCGTTCACTAGCAAACATTTTCATGAAGTTTCACCCTTATATATATTCTATCCTTAATCTTATTTCATTTATCGGTAATTATCAATATCTAACCATATATATTTTCGTTTTATGTTAATTAATGAAAAATACTTATTTAAATAAGTAAAATTGAAAAAAATCAAAAATAATATTGACAATACGAAAATGAATGATAATATATAAATAGAAATTGAAAACGATTTCAAAAAAATCGTGATTCATTTCTACGAAAATAATGCTTTACGGATACGAATTGAAAGGGAGATGGGAGTATGGAAAAGGCATTAGAAAAAAATGTTAGTAAACAACAAGAAATTCCTGAACATATGAAAGCGATTGTAGCATATAGCCCGAAAAATTATAAACTTGAGGAAAAGGTTAAATCACCGAAGTTAGAAAATGAAAAGGAAATAATCATTAAAGTAGAAGCATGTGGTATTTGTGCTGGTGATATTAAGGCTTATGAAGGTGCTCCGAGTTTCTGGGGAGATGAAACACAGCCCGCCTATATAAAAGCTCCAATGATTCCAGGTCATGAGTTTATTGGTCGCATCGTGCAAAAGGGGGAAGCAGTTACTGATTTTGAAGTTGGTGATCGAGTGATTTCCGAACAAATTGTTCCTTGTTGGGAATGCCGCTTTTGTAACCGCGGTCAGTATTGGATGTGTGAAAAGCATGATTTATATGGTTTCCAAAATAATGTAAACGGTGGCATGGCTGAATATATGAAGTTTACAAAAGAAGCTATTAATTACAAAGTACCTGAAGATTTGCCGATTGAAGATGCTATCTTAATTGAACCGTATGCTTGTAGTCTTCACGCTGTACAACGCGCTCAAGTGCAATTAGGTGATATTGTTGTACTTTCTGGTGCAGGAACTTTGGGGTTAGGAATGGTTGGTGCAATTAAAAAAGCTGGACCCAAAAAATTAGTCGTATTGGATATGAAAGAAGACCGTTTGAAATTAGCGAAGCAGTTTGGTGCAGATATTGTTTTGAATCCAAGTAAAACAGATGTTGTAAAGGAAATTAAAGATATGACCGATGGATATGGCTGTGATATTTATATTGAAGCAACAGGTCATCCGAAATCAGTGGAACAAGGTCTGCATGCTATTCGAAAACTTGGGCGATTTGTGGAATTTAGTGTGTTTGGCGAGCCGGTTTCCGTGGATTGGAGCATTATAAGTGATCGGAAAGAGCTTGATTTATTAGGTTCTCACCTCGGCCCATACTGTTACCCTTTAGTGATAGAAGGTATTTCCAACGGAGACTTTCCAACAGCGGGGGTTGTTACACATCAACTACCACTAGAAGACTTTGAAAAGGGCTTTGAATTAATGAAAAAAGGCGATAAGTCGTTAAAAATTATTTTACAGCCATAACGATGTCTAATACAAGGGGGAGAATCATGCCAAATTTAAATCAAAATCAAACATTTTTAGACAGAATAGGTATTCCAGCAAATTTAGCCTGGGGGTACTTTGGTGTATTGATTTTTATGATGGGAGATGGTCTAGAGTTAGCCTGGATTAGCCCATTTCTTGTAGATGAAGGGTTATCCGTTCAGCAAGCAGCATTTCTTACAACATCTTATGGGGTAACAATTGCTATTGCAGCTTGGTTATCCGGGGTCTTAGTGGAAGCATTTGGTCCTAGAAAAACGATGACCACTGGTCTGGTTCTATATTTAATTGGGCATATCCTATTTGTCGGCCTAGCCATACCGAACCTTCATTATGAATTGATGATTCCAACATATGCGTTACGTGGGTTTGGTTACCCATTATTTGCCTATGCATTTCTTGTTTGGATAACGTATCGTACACCACAATGTCAACTAGGAACTGCCGTAGGTTGGTTTTGGTTTGTGTTTACCGGCGGCCTAAGTGTACTAGGGGCGTACTATTCAAGCTGGGCAATTAAAGCAATTGGACATATACCGACGATGTGGAGTGCGGTTTTATGGGTATGTGTTGGAGCATTTTTCGCAATAATTGTTAATCGGGATAAATTTAAATTAGAGGCGAAAAATAGTGCGGATAATAAATTAAAAGAATTAGTAAATGGAATAACGATTTTAAAAAGGGAGCCAAAGGTTGCTATAGCTGGTATTGTTCGTATTATCAACCAAGCATCTCAATATGCTTTTCCGTTATTCTTACCTATTTATCTAGCAGATCAAGGCATCCAAACTACCGTTTGGCTAAATATTTGGGGAACCATCTTCATTTCCAATATAGCATTTAACTTAATCTTTGGCTATGTGGGAGACAAATTTGGTTGGAGAAATACTGTCATGTGGTTTGGGGCAGTTGGTTGTGGGGTCTTTACCCTGATGATGTTTTATGTCCCACAGGTTTTTACAGGGAATATTTTCTTAATTGGATTAATTGGTATGCTATGGGGAGCTTGTTTAGCTGGATTTGTACCACTTTCTGCTTTAACACCTTCATTAGTTGGAGATGGTGACAAAGGAGCCGCCATGTCTATTCTAAATTTAGGGGCTGGCTTATGCGTTTTTGTAGGACCTGCACTTGTTGCATTATTCTATGATTTAATAGGCACGCAAGGTCTAATGTGGTTATTAGCTGGATTATATTTTGCTGGAGCAATTATGACTATGTTCTTAAAATTACCTGAGCAAGAGGTTGAAATAGAAGAAAAAGATAGAGCACGCTCCGTTGTTTAATAGCATGTGAATACGTATGAATAGTCCACAGAAGCATGGGCTATTCATAAGCTAATGCAACGGTTTATTATGATAGAATGAAAAGTGGGAAGTTTCTAATTTTTTGAGGTTACTATTAAATGAGAGGTGTGCATCAATGAAAAAGCTAATAAATAATCCAACCAATGTAGTAGAGGAAATGATTGAAGGATATATGAAAGCGCATTCTGATTACATAAGGCAATTACCAGAAAACAACCGTTCATTAGTTACTGCTAGACAAACAAGGGATAATAAAGTAGGTATTCTAATCGGTGGTGGTTCAGGGCACGAGCCCGGTTTTATGGGATATGTAGGTGATGGAATGGCTGATGGTGTAGCTGTAGGAAATATATTCGCTTCTCCGTCACCAGATCCTATTCTAGAAGTAACAAAAGCTATTGATAAAGGAGCAGGAGTAGTATACTTATACGGAAATTATGCTGGAGATGTTATGAATTTTGGAATGGCAGCGGAAATGGCTGATTTAGAGGAAGATATTCAAGTAGGATCAGCGCTCGCAACAGATGATGTTGCATCTGCACCAAAAGAAGAAATGGAGAAGCGTCGTGGTATAGCGGGAGAATTCTTTATTTATAAAGCAGCTGGAGCAGCAGCAGATTTTGGGTATAATTTAGAAAATGTAGTACGTGTTGCTGAAAAAGCGAATTCTAACACCCGTTCGATGGGAGTTGGTTTATCACCATGCTCCTTACCTCAAACGGGGAAACCTAGTTTTGAACTAAGAGAGAATGAGATGGAAATTGGTTTGGGACATCATGGAGAACCTGGAATTGAAAAGGGTCCACTTGAAACTGCAGACCATGTTGCAGATCGACTTGTTAAGGACATATTACAAGATATTCAGATTAACAAAGGGGAGCAGGTGGCAGTATTAATTAATGGTTTAGGTTCAACTCCAAGAATGGAACTATATATTGTTTATCGTAGAGTAGAGCAATTATTAAAAGAGCAGGGTATAGGGATTTACCGTTCTTATGTAGGTGATTACATTACTTCACTTGAGATGGGTGGTTGCTCTGTAACAATTATGAAGTTAGATGCTGAATTAAAGAAAACAATGGACCATCCAGTAAATTGCCCGATGTTTGTACAAAAATAATTCTATGTCCTAAATGGGGGGATCAAAAATGGAGATAACAGCTAGAGATTTTAAGGATTATTTTATATTGATTGTAAATATGATTGAAGAGCAAAAAGATTACCTTTGTGAACTTGACCGAAGGATTGGTGATGGAGATCACGGAGTTACGATGTCTATTGGCTGGCAAGCTGTACATGAAAGGCTGTTAAATGAGCTCGCTGAAGAAGAAGACAGTGCAAAAATTAGTCTAATTGTTGGAAAGACATTTTTAAATGCAGTCGGTTCTTCTGTCGGTCCTTTATATGCAACAGGTTTTATGAGAGGTGCTAAAACAATTAAAAATAAATTGACGGTTCATACTGATGATCTGGTAGCATATTGGCTTGCTTTCGCTAAAGGAATTAAGGAACGGGGAAGGTCTGAAGTTGGAGACAAAACAATGGTTGATACACTTGAACCATTTGCGACGATGTTGGAGACGAAATATAAGGAATCGAACGACTTTATTGCAGCATATAGTGAGGCAATTGCTGCGGCAAAAGAAGGTATGGAATCTACGAAGGATTTAGTATCGAGAAAGGGGCGTTCTAGTAGATTAGGAGAAAGATCGGTAGGTGCTCTAGATCCAGGAGCTACTTCTGCCTATTTCATACTTGCTACGTTTTTAGACTTTGTGGAAGCGAAAAAAGTAAAAGCAAGTTAAGGGTAATAAAAAAAGAGTAAAGGATCGAAAAAAATAGGATCAGATACTTTTCTCTGATTCTATTTTTTTGTAATTATTATCGCGCATTTTATTGGAAGTAAGATCCCCATTTTATTTTAAAAACAATACAATAAATAAAAACGAAAATAAATATTGAAAAATAATAAAATATGAAATAAAATGAAAAGAAATGAACAGAAATATGGGGGCTTTGTAACATGAAAATTGGGATTGGCAGTGATCATAATGGATATGCATTTAAAGAATCTATAAAAGAATTTTTGAAGGATACAGAACATGAAATGATTGATTATGGATGTCATTCCTGTAATGCTGTTGACTATCCAGATGTAGCCTTTGAAGTTTCGCAGGCGATTCGAGCAGGAGAATTAAATAGGGGAATATTAATTTGTGGAACAGGCATTGGTGTATGTATAGCTGCAAATAAATATCCGGGAATTCGTGCTGCCCTTGCTCACGATACGTACTCTGCAGAACGTGCCCAGTTAAGTAATAATGCACAAATTATAACAATGGGTGCACAAATTATTGGCATTGAAATTGGAAAAAAGGTGGTTGAGGCCTTTTTAAATGTTTCTTGGGCAAATGGTTCAAAACGAAAAGTAGATAAAATTATTGAAAACGAAAAGAAATTTTTAAATCAAAGTTGTGAAGAAGTAGCTGCAGGTAATCATTGCAGCTAAACTAGGGGGAGTATCTAATGCAAGCATTGTTATTAGATTTTTTGAAGGTTACTGAAGCAGCTGCGATTGCATCAAAGCCTTGGGTTGGGAGTGGAGATAAAATTGCAGCTGATGAAGCAGCAACATCCGCTATGAGAGAGGAACTGAATCGACTAAAGATGAGTGGGACTGTTGTAATTGGTGAAGGGGAAATAGATGAGGCCCCCATGTTGTACATTGGTGAAAAGGTAGGTATTGGAACAGGTCCTGCTGTTGATATTGCAGTGGATCCTATTGAAGGAACAACACCAATCGTCAATGGACAAAGAAATGCCATTACAGTGATCGCCGCAGCTGAAAGGGGCTCGTTACTTCATGCACCAGATATGTACATGAAAAAGCTAGCTGTCGGCTCAAAAGCAAAAGGGAAAATTGATATTGAAGCCCCGTTAGAAGATAATTTACACACGTTGGCAAAGGCGTTAGATAAACCGATGGATCAATTAAATATTCTTATTCAAGATCGACCAAGACACAGAGAATATATTAATCGTATTCGGAATTGTGGTGCAAACGTACTTTTATTCAATGATGGAGATGTTATTTATGCGACTGCGACTTGTATGGAAGAATTAGATATTGATATGTTTCTGGGGATTGGTGGAGCACCAGAAGGGGTGTTGGGAGCTGTTGCAGCACGATGTCTTGGTGGAGAGATGCAGGCAAAGCTAATGCCCAGGAATAGCGAGGAAATACAACGATGTTTACAAATGGGAATAGTAAACCCGGAACAAGCATTAACTCATCAACAATTAGTAAATACGGATAATTGCATTTTCGCTGCTACGGGAATTACCGCAAATTTATTTCTAAACGGAATAAAGACGGTCAATGGGAATTATATTACACATTCTATTTTAGTGAACGGAAAAGATAAGCAATTACGATATGTTGAAAGTACGTATCCCATTTTAACGACTGCATAAACATAGTGTTGATAATTTTTGTGGTATTAACAATCAGCGGGGATAACAAACCCCCCGCTGATTGAAGTTTCACTTATAAAGCTTGATCATCTATAGAAGACAACCAATCCTTTATGGTTTCTACAACAGATTCTACCGTCCCTTCACTAAAAGGTGAAGAGAGATTCGCTGATTTTACCAGTTGTAAGAAAGGTATAGAACCTCCAAGCTTGCATAGTTTGATGTAATCTTTCCATGCTGATTCATGATCTTCACGTGATCGTTTCCAAAATTGGAAGGCGCAGATTTGAGCTAACGTATAATCAATATAGTAGAAAGGGCTATCATATATATGTCCTTGGCGCTGCCAAAAACCACCAGATTCAAGATAATCATTGCCGTCATAATCACGATGTGGTAGGTAAATCGCTTCGAGATTCCTCCAAGCTTGTTTTCGCTCTGCAGGTGACCATTGTGGATTTTCGTATACGAGATGCTGGAATTCATCCACTGCTACACCGTATGGTAAAAATAGCAGACCTTCAGTTAAGTGAGCATATTTATATTTTTCAGTATCCTCTCCGAAGAAATACTTCATCCATGGCCATGTGAAAAATTCCATGCTCATTGAATGGATTTCCGCAGCCTCTGATGTTGGAAATAAATATTCAGGAATTCTAAAATGACTACTTGCGTATGCTTGAAAGGCATGACCAGCTTCATGTGTAAGAACATCTATATCTCCTGACGTTCCATTGAAATTAGCAAAAATAAATGGAGCTTGATAATCTTCTATTATCGTGCAGTAGCCTCCAGCTTCTTTTCCCTTTTTTGCTTCCAAATCCATTAAATGTCGATCCAACATAAATTGAAAGAATTCGTTAGTCTCAGGAGAAAGCTCTTTATACATTTTTTTACCATTCTCAATAATCCACTCCGGATTGCCCTTTGGTGTTGCATTTCCGCTTTGAAAACGGAAATTTTCATCGTAAAATTTTAATGTATCCACACCAATACGTTTTCCCTGCTGGTTATATAGCTCCGAAGCTAAAGGAACAATGACATCTTTTACTTGCTTACGGAAATTATGGACCATCTCAGCATCGTAATCGATGCGCTGCATCCGTAGATAGCCTACCTCCACAAAATTTTTATACCCCAGTGTTGTCGCTATTTCATGTCTGATTTTTACTAATTGATCATATATCTCATCAAATTGCTCGCGGTGTGTGTTAAAAAATTCTGCACTAGCTAAGCTTGCTTCTTTTCGAACATTGCGATCTTTATCCTGAGCAAATGGTCCAAGTTGTGCAAGTGTATAAGTTTCTCCTTGAAACTCGACTTCAGCGGATGCTACTAGTTTTGCGTATGCGGAAGTCAATCTATTTTCTTTTTGAAGCAATGGAATAATTTCTTGTGAAAATGCTTTTAATTCGCATTCTGCAATGTGAAAAAGTTGAGCCCCCCATTGTTTTTCTAATTCATCTCGGTATGGAGAAGCTACTAATTCTTTATAAAAATCAAAGGTAAGGCCTCTTATTTCTGGCTCTGCCTCGTCAAAGAAATCCCTCTCATTTTGATAGTATTCAACATTTGTATCAATAGAAGCTCGAATATAGACCAAATTGAACATAGTTGATAATCGATTTCGAAAATCGTTAATTGCTGTTAAGGATTGATTTGCCTGGTCGAGTGATTGAGCTTGTGTAAAAGCAGTTACTAACTTTTTGAATGTTAGCTTTACTTGAGGTAAATTAGGGCGTTCATATGTATAATTTTCAAATGTTGTTTGCATGATTATCCTCCTTATCTTTCCTAATATATATTATTCAACATAAATGCCAAAATGTCCTTTTAAGTATTGTAAAAGACTATTAAAGCTAGTCAAAATATCTATGTACCTCCTATAATAAAGCGAGTAGACAATAATTATGAAACTAACTGTAAAATAAAACAGAGAAAACTGGAAAAATCTATCTTGTGTAGTATAATAGTCATATGCTGATTTTACTGAAAATTTAAATTCTTATCATTATATTATTGAGTAAGGTGATGGTTGATGGCAAGCGAGAGAATATTAATTGTTGACGACGATTTAGACATGCTAGAGGTCTTGGGATTATATTTGACGAAAAATGGATTCTCGGTTCATTTAGCAGAAGATGGTTACCAAGCAATCGAATGTGTGGATAAAATAAATCCTGATTTAATATTATTAGATGTCATGATGCCTTATTTAGATGGATATGAATTTTGTCAAATGATCCGAAAAAAATCAGAAATTCCTATATTATTCCTTAGTTCGAAGGAAGAGGATGTAGACAAGATCCTTGGTCTTGGAGTTGGTGGAGATGATTTTATCCCAAAGAGTACAAGTATGCCAGTTATTGTAGCGAAGGTTAAAGCACATTAACGACGTCATCGAGTATTATCGACCAAAGTTGAAGGAGAAACTACCTATGCAACGGCTAAGCAAATTATCTATCCTGGAATTTTGATAAAACCCGAAAGTATTGAAGTGATAGCGCACGGAAAACAGGTGAAATTATCTGCAAAAGAATTTCAACTACTGTATTTGATGGCAAGTAATCCCAATCGCGTTTATAGTGTGGAGCAGTTATTTGAATTGATTTGGGGAGTGAACAGTCTTGGGGATCATCGAACAGTTATGGTCCATATAAGTAATATTCGGAAGAAAATAGAGCATAATCCAGAAGACCCCCAATATATACAAACGATCCGAGGTATAGGATATAGGTTTACTAGTGAGCAGCGTAATTAGTAGTCTTTTTCTTTTATACATTTAATGAAGAAACGTACTTCGTTTGTAGTAAACCCATAGAATTTAGCTAAGGAAATTAATTGAATCCATTCTTCATCGTATTGACATTGATTCTGAGTAATCTCCTGTTTTTTCATTCTAACTCCCCCTTTATTTATAAGATTAAATAATCATGTATAAAGGGAGTTTAAAATTAATTAAATTTTCATTTAAATATAGTTAAAGAGTCAAATGTGTTCGTTAACGTACTTCCGAAAGAAGTCTCCATTTACGAGAAAGTTTACGTTGTTCTTTTGCTAATTTATTAAGTATTTGTCGATAAAACTTACCAAAGCTTGTTCGAGTTGCGGAAATATCCAACCAATGCCTATAGAAATTAGAACATACGCTTGTTCGTGTGGGTTAAATCTCGATAGAGATTATAATTCAGCTCTCCATATCAAAAAAGAAGGCATTCGCTTATTAGCAAGTGCCTAATGAAAATATAAACTCTTGGAACAAGAGGGTTAGCTTGGTCCATTTCGTCAGCTACCAAAAGTGGCGATTACCCAAGAAGCCCCCACTTCAAGCAACCCGTAAGGGTGGTAAGTGGTGGGAGTAGTTCACGAAGCAATTCTTGAAAATAGGGAGAGATGTTTTCATGATAACATTACCAGGGTACCGAATAGTAGATACGGTGATTGAAGCAGATACTTGGGATTTATATAAGGCATTCTCCATGCAAGATAAAGCGATAGTCTGTATAAAAAAAGACACTAAAAGTACAAATTACGCTCAACGCAAGGCGGAGGTGCTTCATGATTTTTATATGGCAAAGCAGTTAACGAGTAATTATGTTCTTAAACCCTTGCAACGAAAGAATCATGGTGGCGATATATATATAGTGATGGAGCCGTTTTCTGGTAGAACGCTAATGGATTGGTATGAAAATAGTAAACCAACTGTCAAAGATTTAATAGCTATTGCCTTAAGAATAGCACATGCACTTGGTACAATACATCAAGAGCGCGTTATACATAAATCTATTCATCCTCAAAATATTTTAATAGCTTCACAAGGGAATGGCATTAAGATAACAGGGTTTTATCAATCAACAACACTTTCGTCTGAGCTTCCACATCCAAATGTAAGTCCTTATCAAATAAAAGATCATATTGCATATATGTCCCCGGAACAAACAGGTAAAATGAACAGGTCGTTGGATTATCGTACAGATCTATACGCTCTTGGAGTCGTTTTATATGAGATGCTTACTGGAGATTTGCCATTTCAAACAGATCATCCCGCAGAAATGATTCATGCTCACCTCACAAAATTACCAATTGACCCAAGTAGTATTACTACAAAAATACCAGTAATGCTATCAACGATCATTATGAAACTTTTAGAAAAAATGCCTGAAACTCGGTACCAAAGCGCTTTTGGTTTAAAAGAGGACTTAGCGATTTGTTTAAATCAGACCGGTACCATCGTTCCTTTCATACTTCAACAAAAAGATAAAGCTAGCGTTTATGAAAGACCAAGCGAATTGTTTGGCAGAGAAGAAGCTAGTAAGCAGCTGTTAGAAGGTTTTTACCGTATTAAAGAGGGAGGCACAGAATTTCTTCTAGTACCAGGACCTTCAGGTATTGGCAAGACAGTGTTGATAAATGAGTTACATAAACCACTTGTTAAGGAAAAGGGATATTTTATTTCCGGGAAATTTATGCACCTAAATAAGGAGATACCATATGCGCCAATTATTCATGCATTCCAGATATTATTACGGCAAATTCTATCAGAAGGAGAAGCAAGTACTGCGAAGTGGAGAAGTCGCTTAATAGAAGAATTAGATACGTATACAGCTGTCATTGTCAATTTTATCCCTGAGATAAAATGGTTGATTGGCTCACAAGCAGAACAAAGTGATCTTCCTCCTGAAGGAATTCATAATCGCTTCAGACAAGCAATTAGGAGGTTTATTGGTGTTTTCGCTAAAGGAGATCATCCACTTGTTTTATTTTTAGATGATTTACAATGGGCGGATAGTGCTACACTTGATTTGATTCATTATCTCTTAATCAATCCTAATAATCAGCATTTACTTATTATAGGCGCATATCGTGATAATGAAATATTTGTCGGGCACCCATTTGAAGCAATGCTAGAAAGGCTAAAACAAGAAAAAGTACAGATTACAAAAATTCCAATTCACCCTCTAACGAAAAAGCATATAAAGGAGTGGGGCTGGGACAAAACCCAGTAAAATTAAAAGTGGTACTCGCCAATAATTTGGTGAGTACCACTTTTTTTGAGATTTATGTACGCAAAAGGGATACCTTCTGATAAAGTTAAAGTAACTACACAAAAACTTAGAAAAGAGGTATCCTTTATGTTTAAACA
>NZ_BAAACY010000016.1:0-58153 GCF_039521925.1 Virgibacillus salarius
AAATATTGAAAAAAGTAAAAAAAGTGATACGCCCTAAATTGGCGTACCACTTTTTTCAGTTACTGGGTTTTGTCCCAGCCCCATTCTTTTTTTGCAGATGCTTGCTACATAGAATATGATACACTAATGATAAATCAAAATACAAAAACCTGTGATTAGCTAGAATAGGGGATTACAAAAATGATGAATGCAAGCAAGTTAGCACTCGATAAAAATAGGAGAATGATCGTTATATCAGATATTCACGGGAATTTACAGTTGTTGCAGAAATTATTAGATAAAATAGCATATACGCCAGAAGATTATCTGTTTATTAATGGAGATATGTGTGAAAAGGGAGCAGACAGTCTAGGCGTAATCGATTTTCTCACTTCCTTAACGGCTCAATTGGAACGTGTATATGTAACAAAAGGTAATTGTGATATATTAATAAACTATGTATTTAATGAAGTCGAAGGCATTAAAAATTATATGAAGAAGCAACCAAATTCAATCTTAAACGAAATGCTGAAAAAACAAGATAAATCACTAGCTGATTTTCATAGTCTTAAGGATCTGAGTAAATTTTATCGTACGCATTATAAAAATGAAATTGATTGGTTAGAAGCTCTTCCCATCGCTTATGAAACAGAGCATTTTATCATTATTCATGCTGGGATTGAGGATATTCCCAATTGGCAGTCTACGACTATAGAAAATGCTTTGTCTATGCCTGCTTTTTATGAAAAGGGACACCGTGCGGATAAAACAGTTATTGTTGGACATTGGCCAGTCGTGAATTACACAACGCAATCGATATGTTCAAATAATCCATTAATTGATTTAGATAAACGAATCATAGCTATTGATGGTGGGAATCAAATTAAACGCGAAGGACAGCTTAATGCTTTAGTGGTGGATGGAGAGCAAATTTCTTTTACATTTGTAGATGAACTACAAGAAATGGCAATGATTCAACAATCTCATCAAGACACAACGGCTAGAGTAGGCACTGTTACATATCCGAATTATGAGCTTGAAATAATTAAAGAGGAGCCATTCTTTACACATTGCAAAAATATAGAACTTGGAATAACACAGTGGGTAAAGAATGAGTTCATTACGAGAAATAACAATCAACTAATAAGTAATAATGATATAAGTACAACTTTTTTATCTGTTCAGCAAGGTGAAATCATAAAGGTTATCAATAATGATTGTTCAGGCTATACCATAATTAAAAACGATAATGGAGAAATTGGCTGGATACCGAAGCAATGTTTATATTCCTGAAACGGTAAAATGAAAAAGGTTGAGGTGGGGGGAACGGTGTTTGAAACACAGAAAAAACCGAACCCTGTTATCGAGGAAGTATAACCTTATAGGAATCCGCTATTGGTTATGAAAAACAATCGATATAAAAGGGATGGTGACTGTAATTACTAGCTTTCATGGTATAAAAGAAGAGCTGGAAGAATCTGAGGTACTAGAAATATTGAAGGAAAGTGTATACATGCCTACCCAGGAAAAGCTAGCCGCTAGAGTACGTCGATATATAAATGAACCTACGATACTAGCATTTGGCTATAGAGACGATCGGCGCATGGTGGGAGTCATTATTGTAAGCTATGATGAAGGTACATGTCACGCAGTTATTAAAGATATAGCAGTTCGAGCAAATCTGCAAAAGTCTGGTATTGGCAGTACAATGATTGCTTACATGATGGAGGAATTAAAGCCGTCCATCATCACTGTAGAAACGGATGATGATGCTCTAGGCTTTTACCTCAAAAATGGTTTTGCAATTGTTAATCAGCAACAAAAATTTGCAAATATAACCAGATATAATTGCCACTATGATGTACGTAGTTAATTGGGGAAGATAGCTTAATACCTAAAGAAGTGGAACAAAAGTGTGTTCCACTTCTTTTATAGGAATATTCTTTTTTTGAAAATGTTATCGCTTAATCCATTAAATCAAACATATCCTTTACTGCTTGTGAATTTGGAGTTGCATACAAACGAGGTGTTCCAGAGGTAGATCTTCGTGATGTGACTGCGAAAACATATCCGAGGTCCTCATCTATGATTTCCCTTAACCATGGGCCACCACTTGCACCACCATTCATATCACAATTCATATAAGCATCACTACTAAACAGGCGTTTATATGTGTCACCATCACAATAATATGGTCTTTCACCATCATACGGATCCTCTGCTGGCCAGCCGAAAATACGAACATTCTGTTGTTCTGGACTATAGCCATAAGAAAGACCATTTCCTCCGACTACATGGATTAGGTTTTCTCCGTTACTCGGTCTAACAGTAACAAATGCTTGATCATAACTAAAGTTACTATCGTTTATCCAACCATTGAAAGTGCGTGCCTCTTGCCAATTCCATAGTCCATACGGTAAATCCCCATCATAATAAGCTGGAGCAAAAGCAATATTAGAATGCCAACCTTCCCCACTTCCGCCATGAACACAGTGTCCAGCAGTAATGATAAGGTTCTTGGCATCGCTATTGATTGCTGAAGCGGAACATACATAATCATTTCCTTGATAGGAAAAAAATACTTTGCCAGCTGTCGAGGGAACGACTACATTTATAGTCGCATGCTTTGGTCCAACTGGATCGGATGCATTACCAGGTTTCTCGCTTTCAGTATTATCATATTCGTTTGGGGCTGGTTTGTTTTCTTTAGGAAGCTTTTCATCTGCAGGAGTAGCATTTTTCATTTTTTCCTCTGTCCAATATCCAGCAGGATCAATTTCTGTAGATTCTTGAGTAGATGGTAAATCAGGAGCCTTTTTTGATGTAGTGTCTTTTGAAGACGTTTCATTCGAATTAGCAAATATAGTTGTAGTTCCGAGGCAAAGAACAATCACGATGCTTGTGATAAGACAAAACAGTACCCACTTCAGATTCTTCATTTTTTCATCTCCTTTTATTTACTGTAACATGAAACAGAATAGTGTAGAATCCTATGTTGAATCTTTTTCTATCTTTGGTTTTATCCCACATATAACTGGTAGTAAAATCCCTGATTCAAGCAATAAAAAACAACTATTGTTACCTGCTAGTAAATGGCTGATTGGTTCAAAGGCCTTTAGGTCATACATTTGTGGTAAGAATCATTCGTGTGAGATAAACAAAACCCCCAAGGATTGAAATTTTACTTTATTAGATAGAATGGGACAACTTTTTTCATTTCTCTAACTGCTTTTATTTCACACACTCTATACACTATGCAATATATATTGATTTAGAACAAAGAGTTTTTTACCATTCCAGGAAGAGATGGTATCATGTATAAATCTATCTCACATATAACTGGCAGCAAGCCCCCGCTCCAAGCAATATGGATAAGTGGTGGATCGACTGTCAGTAAATGTCCGATTGGTTCAAAGGCTTTTAGGTCATACCCTTGTGGTACGAACTATACGTGTGGGATAAACAAAAACCCACACGGATTAAAGTTTCACTTTATTATTCACCATTTGTTTAGGATTAGCTCCTTCTTCTGTTAATTTTATCCAGTAATTTGATAACTTCAGATAGTCCGATAAAGATGAAGCCTATGACAATAGCAGGAATAACCCGCTGTACGAAATTCACCCAATCAATTGCATAATCACGTTTCCCGTTAGAATAGAAGGAAACGATGTGGTATGTATCTTTAAATGCCTGAAAACTTAAGAAAAAGCTGACTATAATACCTGTAGAAAATAACAGCACTCCTATCCAATTTTTTTGCTTCATGGTTACATCCTCCTTTGAGAGCTGCTTATAGTAATCGTACACGAATTGATAGTGATTTGTAAGTAGTTACTTTGTAAATGAAAATAGCTATTAAAATGGGGGGGCATCCAGAATATTTTGTAAACGCTTGAAGTATTTACATTTCATCTGTATAATAAAGTTAACTTAAATGAACGGAGGTTTTCCTTGTGTATATTATCAGACTACGTTTCCAAGCTTTGAACCGTTAACTGAATATGGTCAAAGACTCTGCTTGTGTGTGGAGTAAATGGAATGGGTCTGTCTATTTTTAAGGAAGCCTTTGTTATACGGTGTTTTTGCCAAAGAGGGGACGATTCAACCCTCTTTTTCTTGTATTAAAAAATAGTCAGTACATGCAAATTAAATAGCTTTCTTGACCTTGACTGTTCATACAATATTTACTATTGTTGGTGAATTGTATTTTTTGTGTGAAACGAGCCAATAAGGATTTATGCATTTTTTGATTCCATCCATTTACTTTTCCATCACAGGTAGAAGACCTGTGATTTTTAATTTTAAGAGAGAATGGAAGGGAATGTTAATATGAAAAAAGCAATTAATGTAGGTGTAGATATTAAAAATCAATCGGAGGGTTTTGCGTATTCTATGGAGGAATTAGCAGGACTGGCCGCTGCACGTCATATCGAAGTAGTGGGAGAGCTAACGCAGAAGTTAGCTCGTATTCATAAAGCGCATTATCTTGGGAAAGGAAAAATCGAAGAATTGCATGAACTGATCCAGAGGAAGGATGCAGAGATGATTATTGTTAATGATGAGTTGACAGCATCTCAAATACGTGTTCTTGAGGAAAAGCTGGGAATAGTCGTTAGTGACCGTACGATGTTAATTCTAGATATTTTTGCAGAACGGGCCAAAACAAGAGAAGCACAGCTACAAGTGGAAGTGGCAAGACTTGAGTACATGCTCCCACGCCTAATTGGTCAGAATGAAGATTTAGGTAGACAAGGTGGCGGAGTGGGATTAAATAATAGAGGGTCTGGAGAAACAAAGCTTGAGCTTGACCGTCGTAAGATTGAAGAGAAAATTGCAGTATTACATAAAGAGCTAGAGGAGTTAGTGGCTCAGCGAGGCATACAGCGGAGGAAGCGTCAACAAAGTGGTCTTCCAGTTGTGTCCTTAGTCGGCTATACGAACGCTGGAAAATCAACTATTATGAATGCTATGGTTGAACAGTTTAACCCCTCTTCAAATAAACAGGTTTTTGAAAAAGATATGCTATTTGCGACATTGGAAACATCGGTAAGGAAGATTCCTATGCCTGCTAACAAATCCTTTCTGCTGACAGATACAGTAGGTTTTGTTAGTAAACTCCCTCATCATTTGGTAAAGGCATTCCGTTCTACTTTAGAGGAAGTGGTAGAAGCTGATTTAATTATTCATGTCGTTGATTATTCCGAACCGAATCATGAAAATTTAATGGAGGTTACGAAGCAAACACTATTGAGCTTAGGTGTTGAAAACGTTCCAATTATTTATGCTTTAAATAAAGGAGATATAATCGACGTAGACATACCAGCAGTAGAAGAGAATAAGGTATATCTTTCAGCAAAGCAAAGGGTTGGTATTCATGAATTAATAGAAGTAATTAATCGGGAGATCTTTAAAGATTTAATCCAATGCGAGATGCTTATTCCATTTGATCAGGGGCAGATCGTAGCAAATCTAAACGAACAGGCAAATGTGATCACTACGAACTATGAAGAAAATGGCACACGCTTAACAGTAGAATGTACGCAGGCTTATATCACGCAGTATCAGCAGTATATTATCTCGCAAAACGGTAATCCCGAACGTGTTTAAGAGAAACATATTAAGATTAAAGATGGGTAAAGTCATTTGACGATGACTTTACCTATTAATCGTAGGAAGTGGAGTAGGTTCTAGAGAACAACGAACTACGCTATCTATGGAAGTAACGCAGACTCCTTTGGTGAGATTCGATAGTGCTAGCAAGAGGAACGAACCAATCCTAAACCATAGTTAGAGCTTCCTAACTTCATTTATCGCGCATATAACTGGAATAATACCCTCGACTTCAAGCAATAAAGTGAAACCAATATGGATAAGTGGGAGGTCGACTGCCAGTAAATGTCTAATCAATGGGTTCCGTTAACAATCGTCGGGATAAACAATATCCCCAATTGATTGAAGGTTTACTTTATTTATGGTTGCAAAATTATTTATTAGCTCGTTCATTTAAATAACGAACCATTTCATCATTTGCTTTATTGGCAATATCAATGAGGTACGTTTGGTCTAATTCGCTATTCATGTTTTGTTCTGCTTTCATCATCACATTTTCGATTAGACAATCTTCTTGATGATTTAACGAGCAATGAAATAAACTTGAATGACCTTCAATTGTTCTAATGACATCAAGAAATGAGATTTCGTTTTTTGACTTAGAAATTTTATATCCACCATTGACACCTGGAGTTGACTCGATGAGCCCACCTTTAGCAAGCTTTGTTAAGATCTTCGAAAGATAGCTCGGAGAAAGCTTTTGTATTTCTGCTAAGGGCTGAACGCCGATTGTGCTACCCCTAGGTAAGAGGAGTAAATATACCATTGTGTGTAATGCATAATTTGTAGCCTTCGAATATTTCATTGTTTCCTCCTGTGCATATTGTAGTTATTATAGAGTTTCATTATCTACAAGTGATTTTAATCGTACCATTAAAATGGCTGCTCCTCAACATGCACTATTCCAAATTTATGTCACATATAACTGGCGGTAAGCCTAATAAAGTCAAACCAATAAGGATAAGTGCGGGCTCGACTGCCAATAAATGTCTGATTGGTTCAAAGACCTTTAGGTCATACCCTTGTGGTACGAATAATCAGTGGAGAGATATACAAAACTCTAGCTGACTGGAGTTCCACTTTATTCTAAACATCTTTAAGATTTTAATGTTGTAGCCAAGCATTTGTTTATATAGAAAAGTAGGAATGCGTGTACCATCTTATAAAACTGAATTTTTTTGCTCAGACATTACAATATTTGTAGATGGTGTCCCATATGTCATAGATTGATCAATAAATTTTTCAAGGGTTTCTACTGATTGTGTTGCTACTTTAGCAATATAGCTGATTTCACCGGCAACTCGGTAGCATTCCAGTACATCAGGATGGTTGTAGCAAAATTGTGCCAGCCTCTTACAGTCGTTGGATTTAAATAATACAAGCGCAATAATGGAACGATTAAGCTTGTTTACATCAATCGATGTTTGATAGCCTGTAATAATTTGTTGATCTTCGAGTTTTTTAATGCGCTCAGCTACTGCAGGTGCAGATAGATGTACATGAGCAGCGACTTGTTTTGTGGTCATTTTTGCATTCTGCTCGAGCTGCTTTAAAATTTCATAATCGATGTGGTCCATAAATTCTCCTAATTATATAAAGTATTTAATTAAATTATCCACTAAAACAAAGGAAAATTCAACTAAATACCGTTCAATATCTATTTAAGTAGTCATGGAAATTAATTAAACTTAAGTGAAGAAATAAAGGAGGGACTTCTTATGAAAAAGGTATTATTATTACTTGCAGATGGCTTTGAGGCTTACGAAGCAAGTGTTTTTACAGATGTACTTGGTTGGAATCAATTAGAAGGTGATGGATCGACAGCCGTTACTTCAGTCGGGCTTCATCCAACGCTGCAAGCAACATGGAATTTTCAGGTTACACCAGAAAAGCTAGTTGAAGAAATTGATTTAACTGAATTTGATGCATTAGCAATTCCTGGAGGCTTTGAAGAAGCGAATTTTTATGTCGATGCTTTTAGTAAAACATTTCAAGAAATAATACAACATTTTAATGCACATCAAAAACCCATTGCCGCTATTTGTGTAGCTTCTTTAGCACTTGCGCATAGTGGGATTTTACACAATCGTCAGGCTACTACGTATAATTTTCCAACTAGCAAACGATTAGCGCAATTAGCTACATATGGTGTACAGGTATCCAAAGATCGAATTGTCGTTAATGAAAATATAATTACTTCATCTAATCCAGGAACTGCCATAGAGGTGGCGTTCATATTATTAGAGATGTTGACCTCTAAATCTAATGCAGCGAGAATTAAAGAACGAATGGGTTATTAATCTCTCCAGTATACAGAGAAACATATCTTTCGGGAACAGTGTATTAACATGAAGAAGCTTCTTTTCAGTTTAGGGCAGCGAATAATAGAAAACTTCTGCGGAAAAACGGGCGATTCCAGCCCCCACAGTGTGGTTTGCACGAGAAGACTTGGGCGTTCGCCTGCTCATATACAAAAAAGCTTGTAGTAAACCAAGGGTTTATTTACAAGTTGAAGAGGCCGAGACAAAAGAAGGAAGAAACAATAAAAAACGAAAAGATAATTTAGTTGAAATTAATTATCTTTTCGTTTTTTGATTAGAATCATTCCTTTAGCACCTGAAATAAGCGAAACTCCGGCGGGAACAGTACGAGTCCGAAGATTCACGTGGTAACGTGTTTTTCTTTACCAAGTTAGCTGTGGCCGTGCTCGTGGAAAGAGCTTTCTTTCCGGGGCACAGCTTTAGGTTCTTAGGAAAGCAAAGAACACTTTTCTGCGAGATCTTCAACTGGACTTTTCCCGTAGGATAAGGAAGGCCTTGAGAAGCGATCTTCTTTGTCAAAAAGTCTACGTATTTTGACTGCACCTCGTATGAACATTTATTTTATTATTCGGCTTTGGGGATAACGATTTTAATTTCATCCTAGATGAAAAATTCGTTTGCGTTTCATTTAATGGCGTGCTAGTATATAATACAAATTATAGATATTATATATCTATAATAGGTTTAATGGAGGGGGTAAAAGAAGCTGTGAACTACACAGCTAATGATCAGAAGAATTAAAGCTAAATTCGTAGCTATTTGTTTGTTGGTCAAGAAATAATCATAAAAAGGGAATGGGGATGATTTAGATGCTGTTAGACTGTATTGTTATCGGCGGAGGTCCAGCTGGGCTTAATGCCTCACTGATGCTTGGAAGGTCTAAGCGCAAAACGATTTTATTTGATGATAATAAACCGAGAAACGCCGTTACGAACGAGTCCCATGGCTTTATCACACGGGACGGTATTCATCCGTTAGAGTTCAAACAAATTGCACGAGAGGAATTAAGTAAGTATCCAAATGTTATCATCAAAAAACAACGTGTTTTACAGGTGGATAAAGATAAACAGGTATTCACAATCAAAGCAGATGACGGCGAGGTTTACAAAGCTAAAAAGATTATTTTAGCGACTGGACTGAAAGAAACCTTACCCAATATAGCTCAAGTAAATCAGTTTTATGGCACCAGTATATTTAGTTGTCCATTTTGTGATGGTTGGGAATTAAGGGATCGACCATTGGCTCTAATAGCTGAAAATAACAGAGCTTTCCATATGGCTAAAGTGGTCTTTAATTGGAGTAAAGATC
Source organism: Virgibacillus salarius (assembly GCF_039521925.1). Taxonomy (NCBI): domain Bacteria; kingdom Bacillati; phylum Bacillota; class Bacilli; order Caryophanales; family Bacillaceae; genus Virgibacillus; species Virgibacillus salarius. Next base: position 9,222 of record NZ_BAAACY010000016.1, read on the forward strand.
TGATTGTATGTACAAATGGCAAGCAAATCCTTTCGGTGGAACAAAAAAATCAATTAAACAGCAAGGGCATTATCATATATGAGCAAGAAATTACCTCATTGCAAGGGGATCATGGGTATTTAAAAGGGATTACCTTTGCTGGTGGTGAGAGCATTACACGAGAAGGAGGATTTGTTACACCAGAATGGGAACAAGCGTCATCCATTGGTCGAGACTTAGACTGTGAATTCAACGATCAAGGAGGGATAAAAGTAGATCGCTTTGGAAGAACAAATGTGGAAGGTGTATATGCAAGCGGGGACACGTTATTAGCTGGGGCAACTCAATTAATTATTGCTGCAGCAGAAGGTAGTAAAGCTGCATTAGGAGTCAATGCAGCGTTAATGGAAGAAGACTTCTAAAGCAGCATTGTCAGCAAATTAGTTTTCTTTCACATATAACTAGCAGTAATACCCCAAAGAGAATCCAAAATTGGTAAGCGGGGGATAAACAAAAAACCAACTGGTTGACATTTCACTTTATAAGCTTTGTCAATATGGGATTGCTGATGATTTTGTATTAAGTGTTATATAAAGGAGGCTATGAATGAAGGAACACAAATGTAATTCGAAAGAAAAGGAAAATTTCACAAGAAAAATAGAATTTTTAGATGGATCTAAAAGGAGGGAGGACCTACCTCCAGAAAAGCTGTTGAATTTACTCCCAATGACGAGAACGGATACAATATTAGATTTAGGTGCAGGAACTGGATATTTAACAATTCCAGCAGCTAAAGCGGTTGACAGCCCTGTATACGCACTAGATAGAGATCCAAATATGCTAGAAATTATAAATACTAAAGCGCAAGAGGAGAACCTTACAAATATTAAGGCTATGCAAGCGGACATTGATCATATTCGACTATCAAATGATTCTATAGGCATTGTCCTTGCTTCATTAGTATTACATGAGACGAAAACGATATCCAAAACGTTGCAGGAAATAAAACGTGTCCTTAAAGAATCTGGTTATTTTGTATGTGTTGAAATAGAGAAGCTAGATCATGTTAATGATGGTCCACCGAGAATTTCCTCATCAATAATGGAACAAGAAATAACAAATGCTGGAATGGATATAATACAAAAATTCTTTCCAACAGACTCTTTATATGTCTTTATTGCCAGGAAATAACCTGCTTATATATTTTTTTGGATTAATTATAGATATTAAAGATATTTAAAGTATTTAAATAAGACATGTCCGTTAAATCGCGTCGCGTATTATGGAAGTGTGATCATTAAGTATAAATGTTCGATAGATCTTTACACGCTGATAGTAATCTTCAAAAAATCTGCCCATGGGAAAGCTTGCTTCTAGGGCAGATTTTTGTTTGGAATTTGTAAAGTATTAGGTTTGCACGCTTTGGGAATAGAGTGATGCCTTTAGGTCATACCTTTGTGGTACTACCAATCAGCGGGTAAACAAAACCCCTGCGGATTGAAGTTTCAATTTATCAGGATTCATCGTTATATAAATTTCTTTAATTGTACGATGAAGAATATAGAAACTGACCGTACTATGAATGGTACCATTCATATAATTGATGAGAGAGGGTTGACCATTGACGCTTCTGATTTCGTAGTAATAGTCTTCTGTGGTCTTTTTTCTTATACCAATTAAAAATGCTAAAACCTTCGTACGTGTTCGAATTGGACGAACAGCGGCTTTGACTTTCCCTCCACCATCTGAATACAAGGTAACTTTATCCGATACTAGCTCAAGCAGTTCACTCGTATTTTGTATGTGGAAGGCTTTGAGAAAACGGTTGACAACGTCTTTATTTCTCTCATAATGTAAGCTTTCGTTCTCTACAGCTGAGATTTTTTGCTTTGAACGGCTATATAGTTTTCTGCAGTTATCCTCCGTCTTTTCTACGATGGTAGAAATCTCTCGATAAGAAAAGTCAAATACCTCACGCAATAGTAAAACGGCTCGTTCGTGAGGAGACAGCTGTTCCATCATTCGTAAATAAGCAATACTTAATCCTTCTTTTTGTAGTAGAGCTTCTGAGGGGTGATCGTGCATGTCACTAAAAAAGAATAAAGGCTCAGGGTTCCATGGCCCAATATACACTTCTCGTCTTTTTTTTGCAGATTTTAAAAAATCCAGACAACGGTTGGTCATCATTTTACAAAGATAAGCTTTTTTGTTTTCAATCTTCTGATCTTTGATTTGATAGGCACGTAGGAAGGTTTCCTGTACAATGTCCTCCGTATCTACAACTGAACCTAGCATTCGGTAACCTAATGAAAATAACAAAGGTTGATAGAGTCGATACGCTTCATTATTAAGTTGCATGAGATGACCTTCCTTCTTTTTGCATAATTTCAATGGCTGCTTGTTTTCCACTCTCAACAGCACCCTCTGATAGTATAGAATCTGGTGATGCCCAGTCACCAGCAATAAATAACCCGGAAATATGAGTTTCAGATTGGCAGAAATTTTTCCTTTCCCCAACTTGAGGTAGACGGTAATTCACGGTTATTTGCGGTAGAAACCTACGTGCCACTTCATATTCTTGCCAGCCTGGTTGTATTTTGTTTAAGAACGCTTCAAGGTGAGTTTGCTCTTGTCTCCCAAATAACCTTTCATCTGGATGATGGTATTTAAGAACGTGAAGGATTGTACACTGTCCACTTTGGGAAAGCCTAGCATATTTTGAATGAACAGAATAATAGTAGGGGGTTGTTATTCCCATAGCAAATAATTGTTTTGGCTTAGGGAGTTTCTCTAATGCAACATCTAAAGTTGCAGCTTTTACGGGTACGATTTCTTCTAGAAAACTTCTTTGGAGATAGGGGAATGATTCGGCTATTACGTTGTTTAAATTATCTGGTGCTCCTGTATAGAGTACGTGTTTCGTTTGAAGACAATCCCCATTGGACAGCGTTAACTGAAATTGATCAGATTTATTTTTGACAATTTGCTTCATGTTTGACTTTGTTTGGATTTCCACTCCTGAGATAACTGCTTGATTATGAAGTTGATCAATCATTGTTTGCCATCCGCCATCTAAATAAGTGACACCTCCTATAGCATACTGGATATGAGAGATAACAACATATGCGCTAACTTTATGAGGAGCATGGCAGTATGTTGCTAATCTGCCTATAATATAAAGTAATGAGCGGACTTTCTCTGAATTGGTAGATTGGTGAACCCATTCGTGGAAAGTCTTGGTGTCTAATTCATCACGGTTGGAATTTTTTATTTTTATCAATATAGACACCCATTCCTTGCGCTCTTTCCAATTCAAAAAAGTGGTCTTGAAGAGTCCAAGTGGGGAGAATGGCGCTACATATTTCGTATTATTTTCAATTAAGATACCACCTAGTTTTGGCGTGTTTCCTTCAAGCGTAATGTTTAATTCCTCTAATATAGTTCGGGCCATTCCTTTTTTATAAAGAGCATGAGGGCCTAAATTAAATAATTGATGATTGATTATATCTGTTCTTGCACGTCCTCCAACCTGCTTTGCTTTCTCTAACAGTAACACGTTCAAAGGTGTTTTAGCTAAAAAATTGGCCGCTACGTAGCCTGCTAATCCTCCTCCAACAATAACAACATCCCATTTTTGAACCATGAAATAACCTCCTATTATCTCTTTTTATCCCGCATATAACTGGCAGTAAGCCTTTACTTCCAGGCAATAAAGTGAAACCAATATGGATAAGTGTGGGAACAGCTGCCAGCTAAATGTCCGATTAGTTCTAGGGCCTTTAGGCCATACCCTTGTGGTACTAACCATTCGTAGGAGATAAAAAAATTCCCACGGATTGAAGTATCACCTTATAATTCAAGACGATAATGAAGAGATATTTGTGACAGAGAGTAATTTGTTGTTTTATTCGTAAGCGGATTAGAATGATACTGCGTAGTGACAAAAAACAGATTGATTTTAAGTGTTGCAATGTAATATGGTATGAATAAGTAGTATTTAAGTAATCCATTCAAATGCTTTTTAGCTACGATGTTTGATAGCTTATCTGACTTATAATGCTTTTACATCCAGTGTTTGAATAAAACGAACAAAGGCATGAACGATGTTCAACTGTAATGTATCCTCATGATAATACATCCATGTTTTTCGAGTGATTGCTTTACCTGAAGGATGCTGTAACGGTTTGATAATTAGTTCTGGGTAGGGGCGGACAACTAAATTAGCTAAAATCGCATAGCCTAATCCATTAATAATCATTTCTTTACATGTTTCGACTTGACTAACTTGAATATTTATATTTGGCGTTTGTTTGTAATTGCTATACCACCATTGATCTACAATGCTTCTCATTTTTTCATCTGTATAATAGTCAATTCGTGGTAAATCAGGGAGATCTTTCCATGTAAAATCCCATGGTGAGGCAATACAAATTTCTTCCTCATAAAGCAGGTCTTTGTTTTCGTTCCACACATAATCACCTTTGATAAAACCAATGTGGACATCATTATTGAGGATCAGCCGATGCATTTCGCTACTCCAGCCAGTGACTACTTGAAATTCAACATTCGGATAGCTTTGCTTAAATAATCGTAGTAATTTTGGCATTTTATTTAAAGCAAAAAAGTTAGAAACGCCAACTCTAATCGTACCAGCTACTTGTTCCTTCATATTATGTAGCCGCTCTTCAATTTTTCGCTGTTCATAAAGCATTTTCTTGGCATGCTGTGCTAATTGCTCCCCTTCAGGTGTAAAGGTGATTCCTCTTTGCTTTCGAATAATTAGTTGCACACCATAATAGTTTTCGAGTTTTTTTAATCGAGATGTTAGCGTAGGCTGTGATAAGAACAGGCGATGTGCCGCTTGAGTAATATTTTCTGTAGCATATAAGGTTGCAAGCATTTCCCAATCCTGTATTTTCATTTCAGAATCTCTCCTAATTTTATGCTTGATATAGAAAAAAATTATGGCTAATAATTAAAATTATATATTTTTCTAATTTTCATTTCAATTTTATAATAGAACTATAGAATATAATGAAATTACTGAACTATTAAACAATGAATTATCTTAAAGGAGGATGTATATGAGTACGAAAGAAAAGTATGTTCCGGGTTTAGATGGGGTAATAGCTTCAGAAACTGCTATTTCCTTCCTTGATACAGAACAGGAAAAAATAATTATTCGTGGCCATGAACTGATAGAACTATCTAAGAGTAATGATTACATTGATATTGTGCATCTCCTGCTTAATGGTACGCTTCCCGATTCAACAGAGAAGTTAGTATTGGAAAAGGAATTAACAACGAATTACGATATACCGACTGATGTGATGAAGCTATTAGCTTTATTACCAAAACAAACACATCCAATGGATGGATTACGGACAGGTTTGTCAGCGCTTTCTGGGTATGATGAGGATATAGAAAATCGGTCCCTAGAAGCAAATAAGCGTAGGGCATATGCGTTATTAGGTAATCTTCCTGCGATTACTGTAAATAGTTACCGGCTAATCCATGGCCAAGAAGCAGTTCAGCCGAACCAAGAGCTTTCGTATAGTGCTAACTTCTTGTATATGATTACAGGGGAAGAACCAGAAGCTTGGGAGGCAGAGGTTTTTGATCGCTCGCTTCTATTATATAGTGAGCATGAAATGCCTAATTCAACATTTACTGCAAGGGTTATAGCCTCAACAAATTCTGATTTATATGGTGCATTGACTGGTGGCGTTGCTTCTTTGAAGGGAAATCTTCACGGAGGGGCAAATGAAGCAGTTATGTACATGTTAAATGAGGCAAAGTCTGTTGGAGAATTCGAAGAACTACTACAGAAAAAGCTGATGAAAAAAGAAAAGATTATGGGATTTGGACATCGAGTATATATGAAAAAAATGGACCCAAGAGCATTAGTAATGAAGGAATCTCTAAAACAGTTATGCGATAAAAAAGGGGATTCATTGCTACTTGAAATGTGTGAAGCTGGTGAGAAGGTAATGCGAGAAGAAAAAGGGCTATACCCTAATTTGGATTACTATGCTGCCCCAGTGTATTGGATGTTAGGAATACCTATAGGGTTATATACTCCGATTTTCTTTAGTGCGCGGACGGCTGGTTTAGCTGCACATGTTATTGAACAGCATAATAATAATCGTTTATTCCGTCCTCGTGTAAATTATATTGGAGAAAGTTATTAAGAAGGTTATCGATTAATACTAGCTATCAGTGAGAGAAAGGGAGAAAATTCATGTTGAAAGTTGATGAACAGAAGAAAACGGATGCACTTTTAGAGGAAATTGCTGAATATGTATTAAATAAAGAGATTACGAGCGAGGAAGCTTATTCAACCGCTCATTATGTATTTATTGATACGATTGGTTGTGGGATCCTTGCGTTAAACTACCCAGAATGCACCAAGCATTTAGGACCTATCGTACCTGGAACAGTTGTCCCAAATGGCACAAGGGTACCAGGAACCTCTCATGTTCTTGATCCGGTTCAAGGCGCATTCAATATTGGAACGATCATTCGTTGGTTAGATTATAATGATACATGGTTAGCAGCAGAATGGGGGCATCCTTCTGACAACTTAGGTGGAATACTTGCAGTTGCAGACTTTGTAAGTCAAGAGCGACTAGCTAAAGGACAGGAACCATTAAACGTTCATGATGTATTGGAAGCAATGATTAAAGCTCATGAAATTCAAGGCGTACTGGCATTAGAAAACAGCTTGAACCGCGTTGGACTTGACCACGTAATGTTTGTAAAGATTGCTACAACAGCGGTTGTCACGAAGATGCTTGGTGGAAATCGTGAAGAGATCATTAATGCATTATCTAATGCATGGATTGACAATTCAAGCTTACGTACTTATCGCCATGCGCCAAATACTGGTTCTCGGAAATCTTGGGCTGCAGGGGATGCAACCAGTCGAGCAGTTCGTCTAGCAATGATGGCTGTAAAGGGAGAAATGGGATATAAGACTGCTCTCAGTGCTCCTGGTTGGGGCTTTCAAGATGTGCTGTTTAATAAGCAAGAGCTAACTGTTAAACAACCATTCGATAGCTATGTGATGGAAAATGTATTATTTAAAGTATCGTATCCCGCTGAATTTCATGCCCAAACGGCGGCTGAAGCAGCTGTAAAGCTACATCCAGAAGTGAAGGGGCGCATCGACGAGATTGATCACATTACTATTACGACCCATGAATCTGCAATTCGTATAATTGACAAAAAAGGTCCTTTAAACAACCCGGCTGACCGTGACCATTGCCTTCAATATATAACTGCCATCGGTTTATTAAAAGGGAATATTGTTGCAGAAGACTATGAAGATGACGTTGCAGCTGATCCTCGAGTAGATATGTTACGTGAAAAAATGGTAGTTTCCGAGAACGAAAATTATACTAAAGATTATTTAGATCCTAACAAGCGATCCATAGCAAATGCTGTTCAAGTACATTTTAAGGATGGAACTTCGACAGAACAAGTGGATTGTGAATACCCATTAGGACATCGTTTCCGTAGAGAAGAAGCGGTGCCAAAGATTCTCGAAAAATATGCCCAAAACATGGCAACACAATATGCTAGCAAGCAATTAAAGCAGATTGAAGCTGTGAGCTATGATTATAAAAAGCTTACTGCCATGAATGTTAATGAATTTATGGAATTATTGGTGAAGTAAGAAGGAGGACATCACGTATGGCATGGATTGTCGATCAACCAAAAACACAGATAGAACTTGCTAATCAATTCAAGGAATTGATGCAAGCAGAATCGATTTTACAAATTCCTGGAGCACATGATGCAATGGCAGCACTTGTTGCTAAAGATGCTGGCTTCTCTGCCTTATACTTATCAGGAGGAGCATATACAGCAAGTAAAGGATTACCTGATCTTGGTATGGTTACTTCCACAGAGATAGCGGATAGGGCACGAGACCTCATCCGTGCTACGAATTTACCTGTACTCGTTGATATTGATACAGGATTTGGTGGTGTGTTGAATGTTGCGCGAACTGCACAAGAAATGTTTGAGGCAAATGTAGCTGCAGTTCAAATTGAAGATCAACAGTTACCCAAAAAGTGTGGTCATTTAAATGGAAAACAGCTAGTAACCAAGGAAGAAATGGAACAGAAAATACAAGCGATTAAAAAGGTAGCACCATCTTTAGTAATTGTTGCAAGGACAGATGCGCGAGCAAATGAAGGATTGGATGCAGCAATTGAAAGAGCAGAGGCTTATATTCATGCAGGTGCAGATGCGATTTTCCCTGAGGCACTACAAACAGATGAAGAATTCCGCTTGTTTGCTGAAAGAATAAGTGTACCTTTATTAGCGAATATGACCGAGTTTGGGAAAACGCCTTATATAACAGCTGATGAGTTTCAGCGTATGGGCTTTAAGATGGTGATATATCCAGTTACTTCTTTAAGGGTGGCAGCAAAGGCATATGAACGTATCTTTCAATTAATTAAAGAAGAAGGAACACAAAAAGATGGTGTGAACGACATGCAAACAAGAAAGGAATTATATGAAACCATTTCATATCATGACTTTGAAGATTTAGATAAGAAAATCGCTAAAACTGTATTAGGAGAATAATGAAACAATAGAAAAGGCTATTTGACGTGTAATAATTACTCGTTGGATAGCCTTTCATTTTTAAAATATTGTATAGCTTATATGGGTAAATATAGGTTCTGTAATTATATAAAGCAATAGAGAATGATAGCTCGTCATACAAACACTAAGGGGATTTATCCCACATATAACTGGCAGTAATCCCCCCATTTTCAGCAATAAAATGAAGCCAATATGGGTAAGTGTCAATGGACTGCCAGTAAATATCCGATTGGTTCAAAGGCCTTTAGGTCATACCTTTGTGGTACGAACAATCAGTATGGGATAAGCAAACCACTAACTGATTGAAGTTTTACTTTATATACGTAGGTATGAATTTTTTAATGTATTGCAGTATTTGCAAGCTATTTCTACTATACATACGCATTTTCTGACTATTATCACGAGATGTTACATGAGGCGATTTCTTTCGACGTTATCCCTAAATTTAGAATTTTTTAAAAAATCTTATCTTTGATACTATGAATAAGTGGCAGTCATTTTTTACTAACTGAGGGGGATTATTCATGAATAGTAGCAGACTGAAGCAACTTAGCATCCTTTTCGTAATGCTAGGGATTATTAGTTTATTAGTAGCTTGTGGCTCTTCTGAAGGAGATGCAGAAAAAGAAGGCGATAGTTCTAAAAATGCTGATGAGAGTGGTTTAAAAGATACATATACAGTAGCAAGTGATACTTCGTTCGTGCCATTTGAATTTAAGGAAGATGGTGAATATGTAGGTTTTGATATTGAACTAATTAAGGCAATTGCTGATGAAGTTGGATTTGAAATAGAATTAGAAACAACCAATTTCGATGGTATTATCCCTGGTCTACAAACTGGTTCCTTTGATATTGCAGTCGCTGGTATTAGTATAAAGGAAGACCGAAAAAAGAAGGTTGACTTTAGTGATCCATACTATCAGTCAGGTTTAGCAATTGGGGTCAGCAGTGATAATGATTCCATAAAAAGTATGGAAGACCTTGAGGGGAAAACTATAGCAACTAGACTTGGTTCTACTAGTGCTACGTATATTAATGAAAATATTAAAAATGCGAAGGCAAGTCAATTTGAACAGTTAGACCAAGCATATTTGGCGGTAGAAAATGGTAGTGCGGATGCTATTTTATATGATGCACCAAATGTTAATTATTATATCAAGACAAAGGGAGATAACCTAAAGGTTGTAGGTGATCTTTACCAAGCAGAAGATTATGGTATCGCTATTTCTAAAGGACAGGGAGAGTTAGTTACAGCGATTAATGATGCACTTGCAACGCTGAAGGAAAATGGGAAATACGATGAAATTTATGAAAAATGGTTCGGTAAAAAGCCAGAATAACTAAACAAAGAAGTAGAGAAAAACTAAGGCTTATACTTCGCTGTAGGTCTTAGTTTTTCTCTGACAGTGAGGTGAGACGAAGGTGGCAGTTGAATTTAATTGGCTTCAAGTAATCGACTTTCTCCCGGAATTAGTTACAGGGTTATATTATACATTATTGATTTCTGTTGTTGGTTTAGCCATTGGTTTTATATTGGGTGGGGTATTCGGTCTAGGTAGAATAGCTAATAATAAGGTTATAAAGGGGATATCTACTGTATATGTGGAAATCATTCGAGGTACGCCGGTATTAGTACAGGCTATTTGGATTTATTTTGCGCTTCCACTAATTATCGGATTTGAAATTGAATCTATCATTGCCGGTATTATTGTAATTGCCCTAAATTCAGGTGCATATATTGCAGAAATTGTCAGAGGTGCTGTGCAATCAATTGATAGAGGGCAGGCAGAGGCAGGACGTTCTCTCGGCTTAAATCATAGTCAAACAATGCGTTATATTATCTGGCCTCAGGCTTTCAAACGAATGATCCCACCATTAGGAAACCAATTTATTATTAGTATAAAGGATACGTCGCTCCTATCCGTCATTCTAGTTCCAGAATTAATTTTTCAAGGGAGACTGATCGCTGCGAATCATTTTAATGCCGTAGAGATATACACTACAGTTGCTGTATTTTATCTTGCTATTACACTTACATTATCCTTTATTCTAAGAGTCATTGAAAGGAGACTAGATATTCAATGATTGAGGTAAAAGATTTGCATAAAAGCTTTGGCAAAAACAAAGTATTAAAAGGGATCAATTGTGAAATCCAACCATCTGAGGTCGTCTGTGTAATTGGACCAAGTGGATCAGGAAAAAGCACCTTCCTTCGTTGTCTAAATATGCTTGAGTCAATAACGAAAGGGGACGTTATCGTTGATGGTAACCACTTAAATGACCCAAAGGTAAACATAAATCTGGTACGTACGGAAGTAGGAATGGTTTTCCAGCAATTTAATCTATTCCCTCATAAAAAAGTTATTGAGAACTTAATGCTTGCTCCTTGTAAAGTACGGCATTTAAGTACAAAAGAAGCAAGGAATCGAGCAATGAAGCTATTAGAGAAGGTTGGTTTAGCTGATAAGGCTGACCAATATCCACAGCAGTTATCTGGTGGGCAGCAACAGCGGGTTGCGATTGCTCGGGCACTAGCAATGGAGCCAAAAATGATGCTATTTGACGAACCAACTTCTGCATTAGACCCTGAATTGGTGGGAGAAGTACTAGAAGTTATGAAACAACTTGCTAAAGAAGGAATGACGATGTTCGTCGTAACACATGAAATGGGATTCGCTAGAGAAGTTGGTGATCGTGTTATCTTTATGGATGATGGTGTTATTGTCGAAGAAGGAGAACCAGACCAAATCTTTACCAATCCTCAATCTGATCGAACGAAGGAATTTTTAAATAAAATATTGTAGCATGAAAAACGTATTGAGTATTACTCAGTACGTTTTTCTCGTAGTCTAGGAAAAATTATAAAATTATCCCATGTAGATAAATATGAGCGTGTAAAGCCGCGTCAAGCGCAAGCGTCCAGAAGCTAGGCGACTTCACAGATCGCCCTAAGCTAAATTATCATCGGCTCGCAAGCTCACCGTAATTCCTTTATCTTCGTTGACTCGCTCCAGTCGCTCCGTTTCTAATCAGGCGCTTGCGCTTTTGTTCAAAGATAAGAAAGTATAAAATCAGTGCAATGACTGCGTTAAGCCAAGTAGTTATTTTGAAATGTTTGATGTCTATTGGCAATGCTCCGACTAATTACTTCGCTTTCCGCGGGCACGGCCTCAACTAACTTTGCAAAGAAGAACACGTTGCAAAGTGGATTTTCGGCTCGCGCAATTCCCGCAGGAGTCTACGTAATTCGTCTCCGCTATGAGAAGGTGCAACAATTCTTGTCATATTTTTACAATGGGTAAAGTGAAAATCGTTATCCGTGAGTATAAAAGCAGCTGTGTTACTTCATGCTAGCGTTGTAGAGCCTGATAATAGCGAAGGCCGGCTACTTCAACTCCTGTGGGAAATGTTTGACCTGAAGATCCACTTTTTTGAGCGGGTTTTGCTAAAAAAGTTAGCTGAAGGACAAACCCCACGGAAAGGGAAGTGGGCAGCCGGAATGGTAGTCAAGCAGTAGCTATTATTCCATAATAGCTACTAGAGGAAGCGTAAATCTGAGCATTTAGTGATAAGGACTGAGCGAATTTTGCTCCGTTTTTCTTATTAATAAATAATTTGACTCCGGCAGGAACAGCACGAGTCCGAAGCTCCCTTGGTAACGTGTTTTTATTTATCGAGTTAGCTGAGACCGTGCCCGCGGAAAGCGCGTATATTTTCACGGTGCGGCGATGACCCTCCTATTAATAACATGATTATTCGTATTTTGAGTGTTTTGTCCCATCCTCTCTATCTCACAGATAACTGGCAGTAATATCCCTACTTCAAGCAATTAAGTGAAATCAATATTGATAAGTGGGGGATAACAATCCCCCAACTGATTGAAGCTTTAGTTTATCACACCAAGATAGGACGCAATGCTTAACTCAAGCTCTAGAGCATATATTTATGTGAATCGGATAAGCTAAAAGAAATATCTAAGTGGAGTTGATAAATTTGAAGTTTACTGGTCAGCTTATTTCTGGTGATTTAGATATAGAAACAAATGAATTTGAGTGGAAGCAGTTTAAACAGTTATCTATGGAATCTGTTCTCACCGAATATCAATTGAACAAGCTGCATGATTATTTGAATCAAACCAATAATGAAACTGGTCAAGTATTAACGCTATATGATCAAATGCCAATCTATTTAAAACAAAAGGATGTTAACCAGATTTTAGATGATTTAGAAAAGATTCGATCTATGTATACTACAGGGAATGAATGAAAAGTCATTCAGTTCATTCCTACAACTAACCCGACAAGATATAATTTTTTCATGCTTGTTTGCATATTTAAAAGGGAATCGAGCTGTTGGCTGCAACGGATGGTTCTGCTATCTGTTAATCCATACTTTAAACCAAGCTCAATCATCTCTCTTTTCTTACTATCAATTCTCTTACTTAAATTAGTAGATTTTGATTCAATAATTTCCATCTTCTTAAATCTTCCTTTCATCATTAACAAATTGTTAGGGCGTAAGTCTCAAACACACAAAAATAAGTATGATTATTTCCGTGATAAAATGCAATAGATTCAACAAAGAAAGTCAAAAGGTTGTGAAATTCGACAGTGTTTACACGCATTTTGGCCCACAGCAAATGAAAAATAGTTAAGAAAACAAAGGGTATTATGTACCATAATTACAATAAAATACCTTATATAGAAATAATAGGAGTATATTTTAAATGTAAGAGTATATTTTTAAAAAATAAAAATGATGGTCCGTACAACTAAGCTCTCTGTAGTGGCTGGTAAGCCCCCTCGCGTTGACACTATCTGGGTTTAACAATGTCTTTTTATGATAGGATAAGGTAACCTTCGGCAGCGATAATATCGTACGCAGAAAAAAGTGTTCTTTTTTCAAAGGAGGCTACGTATATTACCGGAGATAGCGAAGTGTATTGTTCTCCATCAGAATGGACAGAGTTTTTAGTTTATGTCCTCTATACCATCTTCTAGATTTATATATAGATGACATGATTTAGATAAGATCTTTTCAACTGTTTACGTTCCCCCTTTTTATCCCACATATAAATGGAGCTGTTTTGTTTATTGATGGACAAAACAGCTCCACGTTCCGATCGTAATTGAGTTTATCTTTATTTAGCTTCTCCTACTACTGTAAAACGCTCATTTTTATGTTGAGGATTTTCGATTTCATCCACTACACTAATTGCATAGTCTGCATAGCTAATGTAACTTTCGCCTTTATTATTTAGCATCAGCGTGTCTTTCCCTAATCGGTATGAACCAGTCCGTTGACCTTCTGGATCAAAGATGGCAGCAGGGCTAATATAGGTCCATTGAATCCCCGCTGTATTTTGTAGTTCTTTAAGGTTTTCTCCCATATTTGAAGCAGTAGGAAGGTATGCTTTCGGAAAATCAGGGGTATCTAATAAGAGCGTACTTTTATTTTCATCAGCAAATAAGCTTCCAGCTCCCCCAACCACTATTAATCGTGTATGTGGTGCTTGCTTTAGTGCGTTTATTAATACTCTACCAGCATCAATATGCTGGTGCTCCTCACCATGAGGTGCATTAAATGCATTAACTATGACATCATAAGGCTTTATATCTTCCGTTTTTATATCAAAAATATTTTTCTCGATTACGTTCACTGTATCATTCGATACTTTTTTAGCATCTCTTACGATTGCTGTTACATCGTGGTTTCTTTTTACGGCCTCCTTTAAAATAAGGCTTCCGGATTTACCGCTAGCACCAATAATTCCAATCTTCATTTATAACAACCTCCAGGAATGATTATTTGTAACTATTTATGTTACATGTAATAATATAAGTTACAAGTTTATTGTTGTCAAGCGTTAATAGCTTATTTTAATTATTTTTCCTATTAGGTTTAACGATTGTAACTCTTTTTATTACAACTTTGATCATATATAATTATAATAAATATCTATTAAAGGAATGAAACACTATGTCTATTAGTAGTCGCTTTGCTGTTGGTATTCATATATTATCTCTACTTGGAATTAACCAGGAAGATGTTAATACATCTGAATATATAGCTAAAAGTGTGAATACGAATCCCGTCGTTATAAGAAAAATTATAGGTATGCTTAAGAAAGCTCAGTTAGTAAACGTTCGCCCAGGTGTGGCTGGTGCCGAACTAGCCAAGGATTTATCTGATATCACCTTACTTGATGTATACAAGGCGGTTAATGTGGTCCAAGAAAAAGATTTATTTGGAAGACATGAAAGTCCAAACCCTTCCTGTCTTGTTGGAAGAAATATTCAAACGGCTATTGAGCCATTATTTTCATCCGCGCAGCGTGCATTAGAAAAGTCATTGGAAAATGTTACGATTCAGGATGTAGTTTCAGATATTTTAAAGCAGGAAGAATCCGTTGCTGGTCAAAATCAACGTGAGTGCTAACCAATAATCAGGTTACATTAAGGGTGAACATAGCAACGAGGAGGCGTAGAAAATGTCTCCCATATATAACTGGCAGTAAGCCCCCTGCCAGTTATATGTCCGATTGTTCAAAGGTCTCTTTAGGTCATATCCTTGTGGCATGAACAATAAGTGGGGGATAAACAAAACCCCCAACTGATTGAAGTTTCACTATATATTCAAACAGAACGGTTATTAATCCGTGTTTTTTGACAGGAAGACTGGCAAGCTGTTTACGCATATACTTCAAATGAGCAGGTTATGAAAAATATTTAACTGAAGGCGTTTTTAAAGTAAAGGATTCGAAAGTGGTGTCGCGGGTAAAGAGGCTAAGACAAAAGAATGAAGAAACAATAAAAAACGAACGGTAAGTTTAAATTGGAATAATTAATTTAGTACCTGAAATAGGCGAGACTCCGGCAGGAACAGCACGAGTCCAAAGATCCACTTGGTAACGTGTTTTTCTTTACCAAGTTAGCTGAGGCCGTACCCACGGAAAGCGAGTATAGTTTCACGGTGCGGCGATAATACTCCTATTGATAATATGATTATTCATTTTGAGTAAAGACGTTGTGTTTTGTCCCAGCCTTTTTTTATTACTTCTTTAAAATCCAAAGGCTCTGCCTGAGTAAAAATGAACTTTGTAGGGTTGTAAAAGAAAAATCTCCAAAGGTTATAATAGAAAATGGTCGCTAACGAGAGGAGATCAACTCTTGTTGAGTAACATTATTTATCACAACACAATGTGAAATGGTAAGTACCATATCGTGTTTATTCTAAAGTATAGACAAAAAGTTATATACGGAAAGTTACGAAGAGATATAAGTCCAATTTTACGAAGATTATGTGAAATGAAAGATGTAGAAATTCGATCATCGATCATTTATCTCACCTTCCTGTGTATTGAATTATATAGAAGATTAAAAGAAAATACAGACTAATATTGAAATTATTAAAATGTTATAATGAAGATGAACAAGCTATCTTACATGAAATAAAATCAGAAAAATACTAATTTACACAAAATTATTTTAGGGATTAGAGATTGTGTAGAAGCATCGTTCTGTTATTTATATAAGGAAAGGAATGAGGTTATTGATCGAACTATCGGAAAGTTATCAAAAAAGGCCAATTCGTTTTCTAGAATTATGGGAGATCAACGATTGGAAAATTAAAATGTATGGCATTTCCTATAAAAATGATCTCCCAAGTCATGACTTAATTAGCAAGGCTAAAGAAATAGCACAGCAAAGCTTGCCTGTTCCTGCAATTACTGAAAATCGGTATGGAGCTGGTTTTGTCGGCGTTCACGATGGCAAGGATGCTAATTTTATATTTGTCGATTGGTGGTCAAATGAAAATGAGCTTCAACATCATGTATACATATCTACCAAGGAGGAGCCAAATATGTTTAAAGAATATACTAATACAAGCTTAATTGCGTGCTGTTGGGATCTTAAGCTAATGAGCTTTGAGAGGGATAGCTGGGTGGGTACGGTTCTGAATCATCCATCAGGTCAACCTAGTGTGGAGGAATATTTACAGAAGCAATTAAATGTTGATATATAAAAAAGTCTCGTGCAGCAATACATACGAAAGGTAACTTTCTCAGAAAAGTCAGGGTGGTGGTTTTATGTTAAAAAAGCCAGAAATGTTAAAAAAGGGAGATCGTATTGCTACTATAAGTCCGAGTTGGGGAGGTGCTGGTGATCCAGAATTAAGACGCCGTTATGAGCAGGGAGTCAAACGTTTGGAAGATGTATTTGGTTTAGAAGTGGTGGCTATGCCTAATAGCCTAAAAGGTTCAGATTATGTATATAAAAATCCCCAAGCCCGTGCTAATGATATAATGACAGCATTTAAGGATAAGTCAATTAAAGCAATTATTGCCAACATTGGTGGAGATGATAGTATTCGATTGCTTCCCTTTATTGATTTTGACGTAATGAAAAATAATCCAAAGATTTTACTAGGATATTCAGATGTTACAATCCTACATTTGTTCTGTTATAAAGCAGGAATAACATCATTCTATGGTCCAGCGATTTTAACTGATTTTGCCGAAAATGTAGAAATGCACGCGTATACTGTTGAATCTATTAAACAAACGTTATTTTCACGAGAGCCTATAGGTGAAATTAAGCCAGCTAAAGCATGGACGAGTGAATATTTAGATTGGGCAGTTGAATCCAATAATCAGATACAAAGAACAATGCAACATAATAATGGATATGAATTGCTTCAAGGCTCTGAAGTGGTGTCTGGTAGATTAATTGGAGGGTGTATAGAAGTTTTGGAGATTGCAAAAGGAACAGAGCTCTGGCCTGCTAAGAAGGACTGGGAAGATAGTATTATATTCTTCGAAACTTCTGAGGTCAAGTCATCCCCAGATCTCTTGAAATCTTGGTTACGCAACTATGCGGCACAGGGTATTTTGCAGGCTGCTAACGGAATCGTTTTTGGGAAACCAAAAGATGAAGCTTATTTTGCAGAATATAAAGAAGTTATTCAGTTAGTCATGCAAGAGTATCAATTAGAAGATTTACCTATCCTTTATAACTTGAATTTTGGTCATACGGAACCCAAAATCGTTCTACCGTATGGGGCGATGGCTGAAATTAATTGTGATCGTCAAACATTCACCATTCTGGAAAGTGGTGTGAAATAGCATCTTTAAGAGTAACGTAAAACAAGTTCAAGATGTAATAAAAATTGATGAACGGCATTTCTTCGTCCCATTTATTACAGAAAATCAAACGTATTCAGGAAGTTACTGGGAATGGAAAAGAAATCAATGGAAATTGAATTGGGTTAAGATTAATCTCCGACCACGTGTGTTAAAAATAGAGGAGAATAATCCCGAAACGTATTATTTTGTATGGAATTTAGATCCTCGTGACCAAGTGGCAGCATTGGATTTTTTTCTGAAGAAAAAACGAGGCTATTCTGGAACTAATTATCATCCAGCCATACAGATGAAGGATGAAATATCGCTTGATACGTCTTCTTATGGTATACGTAAATTGCCAAATGATTGGAAAAGCATGATTGAGGAAATAAAAACATTCGAAGCGACTAAAGCGACGAATACATTTAATAGATTTATTTTCGAGCATCATCTAAGATTTGGCTGGGTTCCATATGATAATCATCATAAAGTGACAGATATTACTTATTCGCTCAATGGATCTGGATATTCTGTAAATAATGAAGAAAATTTTGAGCGTATGTTTCATTTTTCGTTAACAGATTTAGAAATTGCCCACTAAAAGACTCGTCATTGCTGGACTGGTAGTAACTAGTATGTAAAATAGAAACGGCACTGGCCCTTAGACTAATCCATACTATAATTGGCGTGTGAAACTCATATGGAAGTCTGACATAGCTAGTTGTGCTTTTAAAGCAGTTTTTGGGACAGGTCGTTTCTATGAATATTCTAAAAAGCATTGTTAATTATTTTTAGCTTATTGCGCAGTATAGCCACCGTCTACTAATAGAGTTGTTCCAGCAATAAATGAGGCATCGTCACTTGCTAAAAACAACACGGATTTAGCAACTTCTTCTGCTTTACCCAGTCTTCCCATTGGATGGAGACTAACAAGATGGTCCTTTACTTCTGGCGAAGATTTGGCGATTAATGGAGTATCAATGTACCCTGGGCAAATAGCATTAACACGTATGCCTTCTTTGGCGTAAGCAATACCTAATGTTTGGGTAAGTAGTTTTACACCACCTTTTGCTGCGGAATAGGCGGTTACACTATCCTTCCCTACGAAGCTGTGAATGGACCCGCTATTTACAATAACTCCACCATCCTCCTGCTGCCGCATTTGCTCAATGGCGTATTTATCGGAAAGATAAACGCCTGATAAATTAATATCAATTGTTTTTTTCCACTTATCGTAGGATAGCTCATGGATATTTGCGTCATTCGCAATTCCAGCATTTGCAAACATAATGTCCACTCTGCCAAAATGTCGTACCGTTTGATTAATCATATTTTTTGTATGTTCCTCGTTGGAAACATCGGTTTTTATAAAGATGGTTTCATATCCTTTTTGATTCAGCTCATCCGAGATTTCTTGACCATGGTCTGAAAAGTCCGCTATTGCTACTTTAGCACCTTCCTGTACAAATAATCGCACAGTTGCTTCTCCAATACCGCTAGCGCCACCAGTAATAATTGCTATTTTTTCTGCTAATTTCATTTGAAAAACTCCTTTTAGTTTACTGTTGCTCCACCATCAATTACAAACTCAGCTCCTGTTGAGAAGGAAGCATCATCTGAAGCAAGAAATAGCACCATTTTAGCTACTTCTTCAGGTTTTCCCATTCTTCCAAGTGGATAGGTTTTGTCTAATTCTTCTTTGGAATGACCAGTTTGTTCAGATGCATAGTTAGCCATTGCTGTCTCAATATAACCGGGATGGATAGAATTTACGCGCACTCCAGTATTTGCATACTCCATAGCAATATCCTTCGTCATTATACGTACAGCACCTTTGCTAGCTCCATATAGAACATGGCCTGGCGCACCGATAAGCCCTGCTACAGAGGAAGCATTAATGACAGACCCACTTTTTTGTTTTGCCATTACTGGAACAGCATGTTTCATACCCAAGAATACACCAGTAACGTTAATCGACATAAGACGGTTCCATTCTTCTAATTCAGTTTCTACAAGTGGTTTAATAATATAGATGCCAGCATTATTAAATAACACATCAATTGTGCTGAAATGGTTTATAGTTTCATTAATTACTTGCTTCCAATCCTCTTCATTACTTACATCATGCTTAATGAAAATCCCTTCCGAACCTAACGCTTTTATTTCGTCTACTGTTTTTCTACCAGATTCTTCGTTAATATCTGTGATGACTAATTTCGCCCCTTCGTTAGCAAACAATAGGGCTGTCTTCTTACCAATTCCAGTTCCTCCTCCTGTAATGATGGCTACTTTATTCTCTAGCTTCATCACGATCGTCCTTTCTAGTTATATGAATAGGGTTTTATTATTGTTAGTAATGTATACATTACTAGTTATCTAAAGACACCTCCTTAAGAAGGGATACAAATAAAACTATAGGATGATTAGTTTAAAATTTGTACTTTCTAAATTATTTTTCTTATAATAATGGTGATTCCGTAACTCCATGATGATGTATTACGGCATTCAAGTTTTGTGACTATTTCTCGTAATTCTTTTCTTAGTATAGATAATCGACTGGTGTTCATGCGTATTTATCGAAAATGGTATACGTACGTTATATAAATTGTATATGGCATATGAAAAAAGGAATATCCTATGAATAGAGGGAAAATAGTCATAAAATACCGTTCAAATATAGGAAGTTTTGGTATAAAGGGGGTTAGAATAGAATTGACACAGCATGCTCATTTCATTCCAGAAATATCCAATGAGGATTTTAAACGATTTATCAGGACACATAAGCAACAATTGCAGGGGAATATGAACATTCATCTTCAATTAGATTCATTACTTACCAATTACGAACAAGAAGTAATAGGAATACTTGCAAATTCTTTCTTTGAAACAATTACAGGTTCCGATCAATTAAAAACAAAACTGGCGTTTCATCAATTATTAAGCATCTGGATACAACGTCATATTTCTGTATTATCTGTAAAACGGCTACATGCATTTTATTTCATTTTGGAGAAGGCATTTGTAAATTTATACGATGAAACGAAAGATGAACAGTTATTATCGGGAATATTATTCTTATCATCAACCTTTTCTAAGTTATTTCAAATATATGCCTCTGCAAACAATCGTAGTCGTGATAGACGTGACCTAATCCCACATGATTTTCAAATATTAATAACATCTTATTTAGCAAGCTATCCTATTGATGAACTATATTTACTACAAAATCAACAAGCC
This sequence comes from Virgibacillus salarius, assembly GCF_039521925.1. Taxonomy (NCBI): domain Bacteria; kingdom Bacillati; phylum Bacillota; class Bacilli; order Caryophanales; family Bacillaceae; genus Virgibacillus; species Virgibacillus salarius. The sequence continues at coordinate 30,181 of NZ_BAAACY010000016.1, forward strand.
GTTTCACCGATTGTGAGCAGCTGGAAGCGGTCTGAAGTTGATGGTAATCTTCATTTTATACCAGACGCTTTTCAAACATCATTAAGCCCAGGTTTTCTCGATCAATTGCCGTGCTTTCCATTAGCTGATGGAGCACTGTATATAAAAGGGTCACTCGGGTTCACTATTCAAGAACAATCGTCAATTGCTAATTATATTTCCCAAATAAGTAATTTGATTACAAAGTATGATCGACAGGAGAAAGCAATTACGAAAAAATTACTTACATTAGATAGATTTAATACGATTTTATTAGATTGTGTAGGTGTAGATGATCTCGCTTATATCATGAAGCAATGTGAAGAATTACTACACTATAATCGATGTGTATTCTATGCCTACATCCCTTGGTCTAAAGAATTTAAGGGGATAGTCGGTTCAGAATTATCAAAGGTTCAAGGATTTAAAGGCCCACTTTATCCGAATCAACTATTTGATCAGATACGTATTACCAAGAAACCAATGTTTATTAAAGACCCTGCTCTTTCCATTAATAAAGAAACCATTGAACTGTTTGAGCTTTCATCTTTAATTATTGTGCCAGTGTACTACGAGCATGAAATGTTAGGCTGGATTACCCTCGATCAGATAGGAAAAGAATTTGAAGTAGCTAAAGATGAGCTTGAGCTACTTGAAGAAATAGGAAAGCGAATTGGGCATTTTATTCAAAAGCACGAGGGCCAGGTACATCCACTTTACGGCATTCAACTAACAGAACGTGAATTAAACATTTTAACCCTATTAGCTGAGGGCTATGACAATAGACAAATGGGGGAAAACTTACATCTTAGTGAACACACAGTTAGAGACTATGTCAGTAGTCTTATGGGGAAACTAAAGGCAAGGAATCGCACCCAAGTTGTTTCAACTGGCTTCCGTCTAGGTCTCTTAAAATAATACAAGGAATAATATGATTTAGGGAAGAGGGTAGGATGGGAATGCGAATGACAGATAGAATGCAAACGATAATAGAATGTGCAGAAGAAGAAGCGGCAAAAACGGATAAACAAACAGTGTCCATTCTTCATTTATTAATCGCTTTTTTGAAGCAAGACGCTAGTTTTTTGGCTGAGCTTTCCTATTGGAGCTCCATTAGTATTGAAGAATTGCGTTGTGTGGATAACAACGTTCAAACCTTTGATTATAGGCAAATGTCAAGTCCATACTTTTCTATACCTGTTGAAAAAGATGTAACAATTGTTTTTGCTTCCGCTATTGGATATATGCAAAAATTCAATCAAATATATTTGAACGAGGGTCATTTACTCAAAGCTTTGTTAAGAACAGATCAAGTGGACAAGCTACTGACGGATGATGATAAGTTTATGATGATAAGCTTAGGAGCTACAGCAAGAGATATGATTACCCATCTTGGTAATTATTCATTTCCAAATATTCCATCTTCATTCGGGATTCGACGTGTATATCATACAGATAGGAATAAGCTTGTATCATTTGTCTATGATCACTTTTCGCGGGAATGGTCATTAACAATTGAAAGGGCTTTCGTTGAAGGGAAAGATACGATCTATGTTGCTACTGATTCGCAACGTAACTATGTGGGATTTGCTGCCTTTGACATCTTTCAAAATAAAAAGAACTATTTTGGTCCAATGGGAGTAAAGTTAGACTTAAGAGGAAACGGAATTGGATTTGGTTTATTACACCATTGCTTACGAGATATGAAAGAAATTGGTTATGAATATGCAATACTTGGTGGGGCAGGCCCGATTGAATTTTATGAAAAGGCATGTAAAGCAGTCATTATTCCCATATTTTAAAGAAGATTACTCCAAACTGAATAGTTTTTTTAGTTATTATTAAAACTATCTTTACAAATTCATTTTAGAGGAGCGGTTGAATAATGGCAGCTGTAAAAAAAGGAGATCATAAATTTTATATTGGAGATGATGAACAAAATCCAGAAGCCGAAATTACGTTTGATACTTCCGATGAAGGGCATATAATCATTACTCATACCAAAGTATCGGAAGAATTACGTGGCCAAGGCGTTGCAGGGAAATTAGTTGATGAAGTGGTTAAATTTGCACGGAGAGAAGAAAAAAAGATTAAACCTGCTTGCTCCTATGCGAAAAACAAAATGGAAAGAACTCCAGAATATCGTGATATCTTGGTATAATAATCGGGGATGGGTTTAATAGTACGTGTTAGAGGTGAGTTACGTTTCCAAAATGATGAAGAAAGGAATGGAGGATGATGTATCTAACCATACCGGAAACGGCGGAGTTTTTGTCTATGGAGGAAACAAAGATTAACGCGCTTGTTCTACAAGGTAGAATACGTGCTGTTCATGATGGTGAACAGTTTCTGATTAATAAAGAGCAATTTCATACACATTTAGAGCAGGTGGAAAAATACCGTAAAATGATTTTAGATTATTTGAATGAGCCAATTCCTGAAGATATAGATGTTAAGGATGAGGATTAGAAAAAAAGCGATAAAAAAACCCGTATTACACATTTACAGTGATACGGGTTTTTTATATGTGGATTGATCCACTAACCATCAGTGGGGGATAAAGAAAACGCTCACCAACTGATGGAAAGTTCACTCTATGCTTAACATGAAACTTATGAACTAATCTGAGTCATTTTGTCTAAAATTGTAGATTTTGGTAGACAAAGCACATAAAATAAATTAATATGAAGATAATAATTTTAGTATATTCAGATTATTAGGTAAATAGTCCTTATTTAACTAAGTCATTTGCTTCAGTAACGATACGATGCTAGCCTAAGGAATCTATTTACAAATAAGTAGGGAGGTTAGAGAGTGAAGACAACGTAGAAATAAGCTATAAACAGTAAATGTCTTCCTTTAGCACACACGTAAATTCTTTTTAATTTCTAGTAAATTTTGGCGGATGATGTTGTATCTTTGCTATAATCTAGTAATGAAAACTAACTACAGGAAAAATGAAGGAGGCTTTTTATTTAATGAAGCGGCTCATAACAGTGAGTATAAGTATGGTAATCATTCTTTTTATTAATTTATTCGAATTACCTGTTAGCGCCCAAGATGCCGAGATGTATGAGGTAGGATCAGCTAATTTAAATGTAAGGTCGTCTCCTAATCATCAAGCACCAATAATAGGTAAGCTAGATAAAGGTGATAGAGTAAAAGTTTATAAGGAGTCTTTTGGTTGGGTACAAACGTATTATGGTGGTCAAGAGGCATGGGTTGCTTCACAATATTTATTTAAACCAAGCTCGTCAACGAAAGCGGCAGGCTATACGCAAAAAAATCTACCGAAAGCACAGAATGCAGCAACTTTAACGAGTAAAGATAAGGTATTTGCTGCAGGGACATCTAATCTAAATGTAAGATCTGGTCCTGCTCACGATGCACCGATAATAGGGCAATTACAAAACGGCGATAAAGTTAGAGTATACAAGGAATTCTTTGGCTGGGTACAAACGTATTATGATGGACAAGAAGCATGGGTAGCTTCACAATATTTATTTGAGGTCAACGAAACAAATCAAACGCAGGTGTCTAAGAAAACTAGCAAAAAAAATACAGAAAATACCCAAGCGGAAAAAGTGGAATCCACGAAGAAAGATGAACAGAAGAAAAGAGAAGCTAATACTGCTAGTACTGGATCCCTTCAAGGATATAATATTGTAATTGACCCTGGACATGGAGGGAAAGATCCGGGTTCCCTAGGCGTAAACGGTGTGTTCGAAAAAGATATAATTATGCGCACTGCCGATCACGTGGAGCAAAAGCTGCGTCAAGCCGGTGCTACGGTTATTCTGACACGCAATAGTGATTATTACATTTCTCTGAACGAGCGAGTGAGATTAAGTAATTTATATCATACACATGCATTTATTAGTCTACATTACAATGCCCATCCCTTAATGAGAATGAATGGAATTGAAACATACTACCATTCGGGTGAAAAAAACCGTGATTTAGCTAGCAATATTCAAGGTTCGCTGGAGCAAAATGTATCTTTGCAAGGTCGTGGAATTAAAGAAAGTAACTTCTATGTTTTACGTAAAAATCGTTTTCCAAGCGTATTAGTAGAATTAGGGTTCATTACTAATCCAGGTGATTTATCTATGGCACAATCTGAAGACTATCAAAATACGGTTGCAAACAGTATCGTAGAAGGCTTGATGAATTACTTTAATTAAAGAAAGAGACTAAGATAAAAGAATGAAAAAACAATAAAAAACGAATGATAATTAGGTGAAATTAATTATCGTTCGTTTTTTGATTAGAATCATTCATTTAGCACCTGAAATAAGCGAGACTCCGGCGGGAACAGCACAAGTCCGAAGATCCACGTGGTAACGTGTTTTTCTTTGCCAAGTTAGCTGTGGCCTTGCCCGCGGAAAGCGAATATATTTTCACGGTGCGGCGATGATCCTCCTATTGATAACATGATTATTCGTATTTTGAGTAAAGAAGTTGTGTTTTTTCCCAGCCTCTTTCATGTTAACAAGTTAATTCGTGAAGCTAATTAAATCAGTAATTAAATTTCTATTAACATACCAGCGCTGAAATAAATCTATCGCTAGCAAGTACTAGCTTAGAAAGGTGCCTTTTCAATGACCCTTCCTTTTCTTCCTCTCGTAGTATCTGCTTTTTTTAATGAACGAATAACACCTTCCTCAATCACTTCGACTACTGCTTGAAATAACTGATTCATAATAGGATGATCATCACGGAGATACGTCATGGCGTCGTTCATCGTACTTCGTTTATGCTCATATGTATGTGCTGTGGAAAAGGCGATTGCAATGTCGCCACTACCATTATCCAAATGACTACCAGTTCTTCCTAGTCCTGCAGCACATCGTTTGGCTAGCCGTTTCAGTTGCCTATGATACATAGGAGCATCCGTTGCAATCACCATCATAATCGATCCATCTGGTGTGTCTAAGTATATTTTATCCCAAGCAGCAAATAAAGCATCTTCTCGCTTTCCAAAATTACTTACAACAAGACAGCCGACAGTATACTTTTCATTCAGGTGGGTAACGATTCGCGATGCAGTGCCGATACCGCCTTTATAGCCGAAACATACCATTCCTTTTCCAGCACCTACTGCGCCCTCTTTTACTGGATGTATAGTTGCATTTCTAATGGCTTGGATGGCATGTTCTGGTTGAATTGCCGGGTATCGTGCTGTATGTAAATAACTATCATTGCATTCGCCAACGACCAGATTAATGGAACTAGTAGTATCTCCTATTTCTTTTGTTGTTTCAAGCATATATTGCAGCGTTCCTTGCCAAACAGAACCGACACTAAACGTATTTGTTAGCATAATTGGTGATTCTAATAAACCGAGCTCCTCCAGTTGAACAAGACCAGTTGTTTTACCAAAACCATTTAATACAGCGCTGCCAGCATGTGTTTTTTTTCGAAATAGATTACCACTGTGTGGCAATATAGCGGTTACACCAGTACAAATGGTTTGCTCCTCATTTAATTTTTCATATCGTGTTACATGGCCTACATGAACATCATGTACATCGGTAATACAGTTGTTTATCCCTTTTTGTAGTTTCATGAATAATTACTCCTTTTTTAAAGTATTATAGCAAAGTATGTTCTCCTAGCGTATGTGGAATAATAGTCCTAAATAGTATGTCAAGGAGGGCATTTATGAAGCGAGTGACGCTATACCTACCATTGTTGGTAGCTATAATTACCATTATTTATATGCTGTATATTATCGTAGAACAACCATCTACTACCAACGATACAAAGCAGGAAAGTGTGTCTGTTAGTAGTGATAACAGTCCAAGTGATATCGATGAAGGGCTTCAAGTAGGGAAACTAGCACCAGATTTTACGTTAAAAGGTCTAGATGGTAAGAAATATCGTTTATCAGATTTTCGTGGAAAAAAAGTAATGTTAAATTTCTGGGCATCATGGTGTCCACCATGTCGTGATGAAATGCCAGCAATGCAACGCTTCTATCAAGACAAAGATGTCGTATTACTTGCTGTTAATTTAACAAGTACAGAGCGGAAAAAAAGTGATGTTACTAACTTTATAAAGCAATATAAGCTGACGTTTCCAATCTTATTGGATGAAGCAGCAGAAGTCAGTGACAGATATCAAATCAAACCAATACCGACTACGTACTTAATTGATTCCAAAGGGCATATTCAATATAAAGCCTTCGGAGCAATGAGCTATGAGTTAATGATTCAGGAATTTCAGAAGTTAGAATAACATTTGGTGTTCTATAATCCAATCCGTTTACATGCCATACCGGTGAAAACCAACATTTATCGTTGTTCTGTTTTTGGTTGATTTACACTTTTGTCACCGCCTCGTAAATGAGTATTTCTTTTCTATGCGATCATAATAGTGATAGAATAGATGAAATAACTAAGCGAATTAGTAGGTGAAGCTATTGGACAATGTTCTATTTCATACAGATCAAATATATAATGCGATCGTACGAGAAATTAATCGTTTAATAGATGAACAGGTTATATTGACAAATGAGCAAGGTGTAATCGTTGCAAGTACAAACTCGGATCGTATTGGTAGTTTTCATGAGGGCTCCTATCTTGCTATGAAAAACAAGGAAAAGATGATTATGACAGATGACGATGTAAAGCGACTACGAGGAGTCCGCCCTGGTGTTGTACTACCTATTATTATTGAAGATAAACCGATGGGAGTTTTAGGAATAACTGGCGAACCTAGTGTTGTAGAACCATATGCAATGCTCGTACAAAAGGTTACTGAATTATTTATTCATGACTCCGTTGCTCGAATTAATCAGGAAAGTAAAACACGTGATTTGGAATTTTTTATTTTTGATTGGCTTAACCATACAGGGGATTTTTCACAATTATTAGAGCGAAGCGACTTTCTTCATATTGATATGTTTTCCTATGATCAGGTTGTTGTTTTTAAGTGTGATTATCTAAAAATAAATCTGACGTATAACCAACTTGAAATGGTAAAGAAATTATGGAGTTCAACGATAAACGCATTATTTATTCGCTGGGGACAAGAAAAAATTGTTATGCTGCTGGAAGCGGTAGAAAAGGATAGGCTAACTGAAAAGCTGCTCTCATTTATTACTCATATAAAAAAGGAAATGGATATTCAGCTATATGCAGGCGTTGGCAATAAAAACGATTCAAAAAGATTATCTTACTCGTTCCAGCAGGCGAATAAATCTAGTGAATATGCTAATTCTAAACATCCCGTTGTTTTTGAAGCAGATCTACGTTTTGAGATGTTGACACATGAATTATCCGCAGAGACAAAAGATCAGTTTGTCCTACGTTCAATAGGAGCGTTAATTCAAGAGGAAGAATTAATGCAAACACTATCAAGTTGGTTCGAGAATAATATGGCAGTGCAATTAACAGCAGATAAATTACATATTCATAAAAACACACTGCACTATCGTTTAAATCGAATTGCGGATGTAACAAAATTAAATGTGAGAAATGTAGACGATTTAATGCTTTTATATATAAGTCATCGATTTTATAATGAAAAAAGGAAAACATAACTAAAATGTGTTAAACTTTTTGTTCATATGTATAAAGGAATTCGCTTACTAAGAAAAATATTTGTGCAATCGCACATATATTTTTCTTTTATTATTTCATAAAATAGAAGTATGATGACAAATTAGGAGAATGTATATGTTACATATGAATGTAAAAGAAAAACTGGTTTCCATTGTTGGAGTGGAAAATGTGGAAGATAATAATGCTAGCTTATTAGCTTATTCCTACGATTCTACTGCAAGATATCAAGCACTTCCTGATGCTATGGTCGCTCCGCGTAATAAACAGGAGGTAGCGGCAGTTGTCAAGCTCTGTAACGAGTATAAAATCCCAATTGTACCACGTGGTTCAGGAACGAATTTATGTGCAGGTACAACCCCAACAGAGGGGGGAATCGTTTTGATATTCAAGCACATGAATCAGATCTTAGAGATTGATCAAGAAAATTTAACGATGACCGTTCAACCAGGTGTTTATACAAAAGAAATTTTGGAGGCAGCCATAGAAGTTGGATTGTTTTATCCACCCGATCCTGGTTCGATGCATATTTCTCAGATTGGTGGCAATATTAGTGAGAATTCCGGTGGTCTTCGTGGACTCAAATATGGGGTAACGAGAGATTATGTTCTTGGTCTAGAGGTTGTGCTCCCTAACGGTGAAATCATTCGAACAGGTGGAAAGCTAGCTAAGGATGTTGCTGGCTATGACTTAACCAGATTATATATAGGTGCTGAAGGAACGCTTGGTGTCATTACGGAAGCGATCCTGAAATTAATACCACAACCCGAGACAAAAAAGACAATGCTTGCACTTTATGAGGATTTAGAAGCTGCTGCAGAAACGGTTTCCGCGATTATTGCTAACCGAATTATTCCTGCAACGTTGGAATTTCTTGATCAAGCAACAGTTCAGGTAGTTGAGGATTTTGCAAAAATTGGGTTACCAACAGAAGCAAAAGCCGTTTTGTTAATTGAACAAGATGGTGCAGCAGAAGTAGTTGCTCGCGACATGGAGAAAATAGAAGCGTTATGTAAGGAAAATCGAGCGTTTGATGTTCAGGTAGCAAGGACTAATGAGGAAGCAGATCAATTAACTGCTGCAAGGAGATCAGCTTTATCAGCTTTGTCACGATTAAAGCCAACCACCATATTAGAGGATGCAACAGTCCCGCGTTCAGAAATTGCAGAAATGGTAAAAGCAATCGGTAAAATAGCAGAAAAATATCAATTAAACATCTGTACATTCGGTCACGCAGGAGATGGGAATTTACACCCGACGTGCTTAACGGATGCTCGAAATGAAGAAGAAATCGAATTAGTTGAAAAAGCATTTGCGGAAATCTTTCAAAAAGCAGTGGATCTTGGTGGGACAATTACTGGTGAGCATGGAGTAGGTATGATGAAGCTTCCATATTTACATTTGAAGGCTGGTGAGCATGGAGTGGAAGCGATGCGTAGCATTAAAAAAGCGATTGATCCAAATATGATTATGAATCCGGGTAAAATGTTTGAGGCCACTGAAAGAAAAAGAGTGGTGGTTGAACAATGATGGATAAACAGGAAAAAAAGCAAATTCAGTCAGCATTCAAAGAAAAAATGGATTACGATGAATTAATGAATTGTACCAGGTGTGGTTTCTGTTTACCAACTTGTCCAACGTATATTGAAACGGGAAGAAATGAGGTCCATTCACCTAGAGGTAGGATTGCATTAATGAAGGGGCTTGTAGATGGTGTTATTGAGCCGAGTGAAGAAGTAAAGCAATCCATTGATATGTGTCTTGGTTGTAGGGCATGTGAACCAGTTTGTCCTTCTGGTGTGAATTTTGGTAGATTGTTAGAGCAAGCTAGGGATGCGATTTATCAAAATAAAAAACAAACCGTACCTGAAAAAGTTATGAAGGGTATCTTTTTTAAAGGTATTTTTCCACATCAAAATCGAATGGTAGGGCTAACGGGATTATTGAGTTTTTATCAGAGGTCAGGTGCGCAGAAGCTAGCACAGGCAACAGGTATAATGAAGCTATTTCCTGAAAGTATGCGTACAATGGAAAAGGTGTTGCCAAAAGTTCCGAAAAAAAGTGAAATGAAGGCTCGACCACGCCACTTACAGCCACTAGTAAAGGAACGAAAGAAGAAAGTTGCCTTTTTCTCTGGTTGTTTAATGGATACAATGTTTATGCGCACAAATGATGCCACCGTAAAATTGTTACAGTATGCAGGTTGTGAAATTGTCGTTCCTGATACGCAAGCATGCTGTGGTGCTCTACATGGTCATAGTGGGGAATTGAAACAAGCAAAAGAAATGGCAAAACGTAATATTCAGGCATTTGAAGTAGCGGGTGTTGATTTTATTATTACCAATGCGGGAGGCTGTGGTGCCTTTTTAGTAGAATATGATCATCTCCTAAAGGATGATCCTGTATGGAGTGAACGTGCGAAAAGTTTTTGTGCTAAGATTAAAGATATAACAAGTATATTAATTGAATTAGATTTTCATAAACAACCGCTTGCGCTTGAGAAAAAAATTATTACCTATCAAGACTCTTGCCATCTGAAAAATGGACAAAAGACGTTTATGGAGCCTAGACAATTACTTGAGTCTATCGAAGGTGTTCGGTATGTAGAAATGAAGGATGCAAGCCGATGCTGCGGTTCAGCAGGTATCTACAATATTGTACAATCGGAAATGTCTATGCAAATTTTAGATTACAAAATGGAGCAGGTACAGAAAACAGAGGCAAAAATGATTGTTACTGCTAATCCAGGTTGTTTATTGCAGATGAAGCTTGGGATTGAGCGTGAAGGATTATCTGATGAAATGCAAGCTGTGCATATCGTTGATTTACTACTTGAAGCATATGAGAATGCGAATGCTACAAACGAATCAAGTAATCAACAATTTTTAGCTATGCAGACATAAGAACAAAAGTGCTAGCGCCAAATTAGAAACGTAATGACTGGAGCGAGCTAAAGGAGATAAAATATCTCCTAGACTACAAAAAAGGAGCTGTCACTTCAAAAAGACAGCTCCTTTTTCTAATCACGGAAATATGCGATATTCCGTGGGAAAGAGTTAGACCTTTTACTACATCTTCTTTATACTATTTTTCATCTCATAGAATATCATAGAATATTAGCATTTTCCGTCATTTCCACTTTACATGGCTTTGGATCAATCTCCTTTCCATAACGTTTGCTCCAAAGGAGATGATTCCGTCGTCATTTATCTCCTATATAACTGGCAGTACTCCACCCGCTTCAAGCAATAAAGGGAAACCATTATTGGTAAGTGGGGGGATAAACAAAACCCCCACTGAAAGAAGTCTCAATTTATAAAGAGTTTTCCGTTTGCCTGTTGACGATTAGTATTTCCATATTCATCTTCAACCTTAACTTCAATAACAGCTCCTTGTGCACGTAGGTTATTGATTGCTGTCCAAAAGCCTTGATAATGGCCATCTGATGTTTCTATCATGGGCAATTCGGTTACATTTGCAAGTCCTAAGGGTTCATTAACCAGTGGCATATGAATAAGAAAAGAAGCTTTAAGACCTGGAACACTATCAAACTCGATATGAACGGATTCTCCTGTTTCAAGAAATACGTCATCCTCCGGATTAAGGTGATTAATAGATGGAATGGTATGGTTTACGTCAACTGTAATGGTTTTCTTGACCTGATTTCCGCTTCTATCTTTTGCAATGACTTCGATTAGATTTTCACCATTGTTTACCATAACCCGTTTTGTGTAATTACCATCGTCCGAAACCGTTGCTTGTTGTCCATTAACTGTGACAACATCAAGATTACCAACGGATACTGTACCTTCAACAGTTATAACTTCTCGATTTGTTTTTTCTCCATCCTTAGGAGAATCAATTGTTAGGGAAGGTTCTTTGCTGAACGTAACAGTAACCGATTCTGATTCACCTACGGGCTGACCGTTGTATAAAGAGACGATAGTAAGCTCATTTTCTCCTTCCGTAAGCACTGTATCTATTGTAAAGGATCCGTCTTCAGCAACCTCCACTGATTCACGTTCTTCATCGTTATTCATAAGCTGTGCAATGGTTCCTGGAGAGGCGGTACCCTCGATTGTGAGCTGTTGCTCATTGGTATCGTAATCCGCTTCCGGTGATGTGATTACAGGTGTTGCAAAATCAGGAGTGTCTTTTCCATAATCAACCACAGCACGTATCATATAGTTACCTATATTATCGTTTGCTTTGAACCATTTTCCGCCAATGTAGTCCCAGCTTTTTCCCGCAGCATTTTCAATGTCACCATCTGAAACAAATCCAGGAATAAACGGATAGTCATTTGCTTGAAGGTAAACGACATAGAAATCATCCTCAACGACAATGCCATGTTGCGAAAGGTCTACTTCTGTCCATTGATTTAAATCTCGTTTTGCTTTTGCTTCAATTGGTCCCGCTAATCGATTTCCAGGAGCTCCATTTTCACCCGTGGCATCATAAATTGCGATCAAAATATCATCTCCACCAGGTACAGGGACGTGAGATGCCCAAAATTGGAGCTTTGCACCTGTTAGCATAGCGGATTCCTTTCCTTCATCTAAAGCCATTTTTACAGCAAAGCCATTGCCTTCTAAGAGCATGGCTAGATTTTTACCATACTCTCCATTGTCATAATAAATTTCTGACGTCTCATTGCTGGAGAACGTTGTTAATTCAAAGTCTAGCTGGTTTGCCTCATTTTCCTTCACCAGTACAGACTTAGCTTCACCATCATATCCTTCTGCAAATACTTTTACTGTATAAGCACCCTCATAGGCTTGCAAAGTATAGGTACCATTTTCGCTAGATTTAACAGGTTCCGCATGCTCGTCTTCCAATAGAAAAATGGTTGCATTTTCAATTTTATTACCGTTTTTATCTGTAATTGTTCCCGAGATTTCCTGCTTAGGTAGCGGCTCTAAGGAAATTGTCGGAGAAATATCCCCATTCTCAGATAACGTCACAGTCTCTGTTACCGGGCTATATCCATAGGCATTAACGGATAGTGTGTAATCACCGGGTGGGTGATGAATGATAAATTCTCCATTTTTAGGATTGGATTTTGTTTCCCATCCAGTTTCTTCTACTCCAATGGTAGCTTCACCTACGGGTAAGAGATCTGAATCATTGGTTGCTTGTAAAGTAGATATTGGATAGGATAAATGTTCCTGCATAGTCGTTTTCATCGTTCCAGGTGTTTTCATGTTTTGCTTCTCGTTTTTTTGTGCACGATCGTTTGTTAGACGAACATCGTCAAGATACCATCCAGCAAATTGATTATCCTGTGACTTTAAATTAAACCCAATATAAATCTTTTCTCCTGCATAGTCAGATAAATCAATTCCTGTTTCGTGCCAGTTGTCATTCGATTCTGTAATATGATACAATTCTTCCCAATTTTCCTTGTCAGTAGAAACATATATTGTTCCTGTATCCCAGCCGAAATAGCTTAACTCGTACCATTGTTTAAAGCGCAGTTGTGTTCCGTTCTCTGGAAGAATTGGTGGCATAACCATCGTCATATCTGAATGCATTTCATATTGTCCACGAAGATTTGTGCCCAGTAATTTTCTACCAGAGGCCGCTTCTTCTGGTCCGTAGCTTGGTAGTCCCCATTCCCAGGAATTATTAGTACCAAAGGAATACCAGCCGTCTGGATAAGATTCAAAGTCTTCTGAGTAGCCATCCGTTATACCTTCCTCTATACGAACTAATTGAGGTTCACTTTCTGTTACATTTCCACTGAAATCTTCGACTCTCCACCAATAATGTAGTGACGTACCTGAAATATCTTCTAGTGGCACAACAGAAGTATACGAACCACTTTGATGGTTTCCTTCAATTATAGCAGCTGGATAGCTACGTTCTGTATTATTGTCATACTGTACATGTAGTGTAACATCATTAACACTTGTATTATCTTCCGCATGTACCGAAAAAGAAGCATTTTCATTTAAAAACACAGCTTCTCTGAGTTCTGATTCTACTGTTGGAGCTTGATCATCTTGTCCATACGTCTGAACCTGTCCTGTAATTGTGCCTATTCCTTGTTCAACAGCTTCTACTGCATCGTCTACATTTAGAATACCGTACCCATAACCATTATTTGGGGCATTTGTATACTCCTCATTCGTTTTTTCCGTAGCAGTTAGCTTTAAGATATTTTCTATCTCATCAACGGTTAAAGAAGCATCGACTTGCTTCATTAATAATATTGCAGCTGCAACATGTGGGGCGGCCATAGAAGTACCGCTAGACTCCCCATAGTCAAATGTATTCCATGATGCACCAGGTAGAGAAGAACGAATGGTAACTCCGGGAGCAGAGATATCTGGTTTTATTTCACCTCTCTCTGACGGTCCTTGAAGAGAGAACGATGCTAAATCATCATTTGCATCAGTAGCACCGACAGCAATGGATTCTGGATAATTCGCTGGTGCTGAAGCTGTACCAGGCTCTGATGGATTCAAGAACCCTGCATTTCCTACAGAGAATATAGGAACGATTCCAGCACTGCGCCATGCCTGTACCATTGGTCGAAACCAGTCATTGTTTATTGGGCTACCACCCCAAGAGTTATTTACCACATCTGGAGCTTTTTCCGGATGAGGCTCACCGTTCGCATCTGTTGGGGCTAGTATCCATTCTGCGGCTTCCAAAATATAAGAGTCATAGCCTGTTCCTTGATAGAATGCTCTGGTAGCAATCCACTTTGCACCTGGAGCGACACCGATTTTATTTTGTCCACCTTCCTCTTGACCAACCATCGTGCCCATGGTATGCGTTCCGTGGCCATCTGAATCCATTGGACGTGAGCGATCAAAAACAGCGTCATGCCAATTGAATTCATGAACTGGTTGATCAGGATCATCTTCTTGATAACCTCTGTATTGTCTGGTTAAAGCTGGATGATTACCTTCTACTCCACTATCAATATTTGCAACGACGGCACCCTCTCCAGTTATATTTCTTTCCCAAACTTCCGGTGCTCCTATTCGCTCAATATTCCATTCGGTATCCTCTGACTGGTTGTCTGTTTGTTTTACGGCGAACGTATTATCCTCTTCAATAGGAAGAAGTTGCTGTTGTTCATCCAGTATGATCGATTTTACCTGCTTAGATTTAGCGATTCTTTCCACTGATTTCTCATTTCCGGTAACAGAAAAGGCATTAACAATGAAATAGCTGTGAAATTGCTTGATGTTCCCCGATTGTTTTTGTTTTTTTAGTAAGGACTTTAGATCCTGTTGCGTTTTTTCGGCATTTTCTTGTAATGCAGACACAACGGTCCTTTGTTTGAGTTGTTTTGCCTTAGCGGTAGAAAGTTTTGCTTGTATTGCTTCTTTTTTTGCACTTTCTGCTAGCTGTACAGTATTGACCTGATCCTTAAGAATAACTAGATAACGCACATAATCAGTTTTATCAAATGTTTTTACTAGCTTACTTTGTATTACTTGACTAGCAGACTCGCGCTTATCTTGTTGGGCAAAAACATGTGATAGATATGGCGTAGCTAATGTGATAAGTAAGATACAGGTTAGCAGAACGGCAATATATTTCCTCATGGGAAATTGCTGCATTTTTTCTCCTCCTTTTTTTGGTATAAATTCCCCCTAGTTCCATTGGTAGTTGTCTCTAACTATATATGGAGAGTAGTGTAGAACTTTGTCAATATTTGTCTTAATTTTAAAAATGATAGTTTTGTAGCTATTTTTCCAAAATTTTTCGTAGTTCTTTTCTCCTGCTTCATTGTAGTGAACAGCGTGTAAACGTGAATACATTAATAATCTTAGGTCACTAACATTTACCAGGTTTTTAAACGGTTATTGATAAATAAACCATTGGTATTAGTTTCGCAATTTGATTTCATGCAATTATTTCTTTATTAATGAAAATAGGGCATCATATGTGTTTCGTTTATCCCGCATATAAATTCAAGCAATAAAGGAAACCAATATGTTTAAGTAGGGGATGGACTGCCAGTCAATGTCCGATTGGTTCAAAGGCCTTAGGTCATATCCTTGAAAGATAAGAAGTATAAAATTTGCCCATGTGGATAAATATGGGCGTGTTGAGCCACATCCAGCTCCAGCACCCAGAAACGAGGTGACTTCACGAATCTCCCTAATCTAAGTCATCATCGGCTTGCAAGCTCATCGTAATTTCTTTATCTCCGTTGACTCGCTCCAGTCCCTACGGTTCTAATCAGGCGCTTTCGCTTTTGCTCTGGAACTAACTTTCGGTGGAGGATAAAACAACACCCCTAACTCATTGAATTTTCACTTTATAAACATTTATACTCACGTGAAAATAGACTATCTAGTAAATTAGGGCTGAATTAACCATAAAAACTACAAGTCGATCGAAGGGATCGTTCACTAGACTGAAAATAAGTAACTATTTTGCCGATATTAACCCTATACAGATAGGGGGAAACAATTGATGTTAAGAAATACCAAAAAAACTACCACACGTCAATTAGAAGGTGGACAAGCCAAGCTTCAAATAGAAGCTGGTAGTGAAGTAGAGAGACAATTTCAGATGATTGGACTTACGGAGGCCGATTTACGAATAATTCATTGTACGCAAGAATATGTCGTAGAAAATCTGGATTTTATGGTTGATAGATTTTATCAAAATCTAGAAAATGAACCTGCTTTACTACAAATTATTAAGCAACATAGTTCTATAGAAAAACTAAAGCAAACTTTAAAAAGACATATCTCGGAAATGTTTACAGGGGTAATCAATGAGGAATATTTCTCCAAACGACAACGAATCGCTTTAATACATGTACATATCGGACTTGATACAAAGTGGTACATGTGTGCCTTTCAAGACCTGTTCTTGTCATTGGTGACAATAATAGAGAAGAACATTAACTCAAAAGACGAATGTTTCCTAGCAATTCGATCCATTTCAAAAATAGTAAATTTAGAGCAACAGCTGGTATTGGAAGCATATGATGCGGAAACAGAGCGGATAAAAAAACAAGCAGAGGAACAAAAGCAATTAATACGAGAAAATGTAGCACATGCATCGGAGAATCTTGCGGCCATATCGGAAGAAACAAATGCTGCGTTCCAACAACTGAGTTCACAATCAGATGAAATTGTATTAATTGCGAATGCTGGGTCAGAGCTTTCATATTTAGCAGAGAAGCGAGCGACAAATGGTAAGCAGCAAGTAAACGAACAGAAGGAAAACATGTCGACAATTCATTATTCTATACATAAGCTTGCTAGTGAGGTGAAGGCTTTAGCAGATATATCAAAAAAAATGCAAGGAATTATTGATATTGTAACGGGGATCGCTGATCAAACAAGCCTGCTTTCTCTTAATGCTTCAATTGAGGCTGCACGAGCTGGTGAGCACGGTCGTGGATTTGCAGTCGTGGCAGAAGAAGTTAGGAAACTTGCAGATGAAACAAAAAGATCAGTCACAAATGTGTCAACCCTTATCTCGAATACAGATCAACAAGTAGAAAAATTAACTGGATCATTATATAAAATTAGCGAAGAAATCGAAAATGGAAACGATACGTTTAAAGAATCGGAAACGCATTTTGCAGAGATTGTTAATACGATGAAAAAAACCAGGATTCAAAATAATAAGATTGAAAAAGAGTTTATTTCATTTGTGAACGTATTGGATGAATTAGGTAAAGCAATGGACGAAGTGGCTTCTTCAGCAGATAATCTTACGATGATTACTAGTGAAATGCAATAGCAAGGAAGGTACTGTAATAATTACTATTTTATGGTGTGACCCATTTATTATATAACCATATATTTATTTTTTATCCCGCATATAACTGGCAGTAAGTCCCCACTTCAAGCAATCAAGTGAAACCAATATGGATAAGTGTGGATCAACTGCCAGTAAATGTCCGATTGGTTCGGGCCTAAATGGAAGTAGGTCACAAAGGCGTTGCCACAGGATGTGGCGAATGAAGCCTTTGTACGTATATGTTTTAAAAACAGATGGAAGCTTCACTTGATTTGATTACAGAAGTACGAATATCTATAGTTAAATGAATGCTTACACAACTTTAGGAAGCTATAAAGATGATGGGGGAGAAAAATATCTCCTTGCATTTTTATATAAGTATTGATAATATTTAAGCAATAATCCTTAAGGAAAGTGGAAGGATTTTGGTAGGAACTTGGCGGTGGTTTATAGGAACCAATAAATGCCCCTATAATAATAAAAAGTTACTACCGTAATAAGGAAAATATAATATAGTAGTTATTTCCTTCGGGGTCGGGTGAAATTCCCAATCGGCGGTGATGAAGTTATTTACTTCTTAGTCCGTGACCCGTGCGGCATAATGCCAAACGGTGGATCTGGTGTGACTCCAGAGCCGACAGTTAAAGTCTGGATGGGAGAAGGAATTTTTGACGCAGCATGTTAGCAAATAGGATACGTATGCTATTTGCCAACGTTTTTTTGCCATTCATATTTTCAATGGCTTATTTACGTATACATGTGGTGACGAAATTCTGTCCTCAAAGCCTCTGAAGCGAAATTCAGAGGCTTTTTTCGTAGTCTAGTAAATTTGTCCATATGGATAAATTTGGGCGTGTTGAACCGCGTCCAGCTCCAGCGCCAAGAAACGATGCGACTTCACGAATCGCCCTGCGATAAGTCATCATCGGTTCGCAAGCACAACGTGATTCCTTTATCTCCGTTGACTGGCTCTAGTCGCTACGTTTCTAATCGTGCGCTTGCGCTTTTGTTCTACTGGTTGGAAAGATAAAACCAGTATAAGTTCGATCTAGTACGCTTCAATTTTAGGAAAAAGGAGTGAAATTTATGTTTACTGGAATTATTGAAGAGAAAGGTGTCATTCGCTCCATAAAGCAACCATCTAAACAGGCAATCTTTTTAACAATTACTGCCAAAAAGGTGATCATGGATATGCACGTTGGTGATAGTGTTGCTGTTAATGGGACTTGTCTAACAGTTGCTGCATTTGATGATATTGGCTTCTCTGCGGAGGTGATGCCAGAGACAATGAAAGCTACCTCTCTAAAGGAACTGACGAAAGGGTCTGAAGTGAACCTAGAGAGGGCGATGGGAGTTAACAGTCGATTTGGTGGACATTTTGTTTCTGGCCATGTTGACGGTACTGGAACGATTATTCAGAAATATCAAAAGGAGAATGCCATTTATTATGACATTGAAGTGGATAAGGAACTAGAAAGATATTTACTAAAAAAGGGTTCGATTGCAGTCGATGGTGTAAGCTTAACACTATTTCAAGTTCGTGGGAATGTCTTTACGATATCATTAATTCCTCATACAGCTTCCGTGACTATTTTAGGAGATAAAGGCAAGGGGAGCTTGGTGAATATAGAGTGTGATATGCTCGTGAAACATGTAGAGCAATTGCTTTCCCATTCTACTGATTCAAGGGAGCTTGATCATAATTTTCTTAAACAAAAAGGTATTATCTAGGAGGTGCCATAAATGAACACAATTGAAGAGGCTATCGATCAATTAAAGACAGGGAGACCTATCATCGTTGTGGATGATGAACAGAGAGAAAATGAAGGAGATTTAGTAGCACTATCTGAACTGATCACTCCTGATACGATAAACTTTATGATCACCCACGGTAAAGGCCTGGTTTGTACATCGATTGAGTCAGAAGTAGCAGAGCGAGTTGGACTTTCTTTAATGACATCAAACAATAACGATCCGCTATCAACAGCCTTTACAGTCAGTATAGATTATAAGGATACAACTACTGGGATAAGCGCACATGAACGCTCAACGACAATTCGTGCCTTAGTTAATAAATTTGCAATGAAAGAGGATTTTAAACAGCCAGGTCACGTATTTCCTTTAATTGCTAAGGGTGGAGGTGTTTTAACACGTCCTGGACATACAGAAGCTTCCGTGGATTTAGCAAAACTTTGTGGAGCAGCCCCATCAGGAGTTATCTGTGAAATAATTAAAGAAAACGGCATGATGGCGAGAGTGCCAGATTTAGAAAGAATGGCTGCCAAGTTTAACTTATGTATGATTTCTATTGAAGATTTAATCAATTATCGATTAATGATAGAAGAGGAGTGTAAGCAAAATGGGACATATATTGGAAGGTAATCTTGTAGGAACCGATTTAAGAATCGGTATTGTTGTAAGTAGGTTTAATGACTTTATTACTAGTAAACTTCTCGAGGGGGCTGAGGATGCCTTAATTAGACATGGTGTAGCAAAGGAAAATATTACGATTGTTTGGGTTCCTGGAGCATACGAGCTTCCATTAATTGCTAAGAAAATGGCTCTGAAAGCAGACTATGATGCCATTATTACTTTAGGAACAGTTATTCGAGGCTCGACACCTCATTTTGATTATGTTTGTAATGAAGCAGCAAAGGGGATATCTCAAGCATCCTTACAATCCGAGAAGCCAGTTATTTTTGGTGTCTTAACAACGGAGTCCATTGAGCAGGCAATTGAACGTGCTGGTACAAAAGCAGGTAATAAAGGAGCGGAAGCAGCGTTATCAGCTATAGAAATGGCAAATTTACTTCGATCATTATAAAACGATATATCAAAGCAAGTAAGCAACTTCTCAGAAATAGTTAGAGGAGTTGCTTTGCTTATTTTGCTATTTCTCTTTCTTACTTTATTCCACATAACTGGCAGTAAGCCCCCCACCTCAAGGAATAAAGTGAAAGCAATATGGATAAGAAGGTGTTCAACTGCCAGTAAATGTCCGATTGGTTCACCTAACAATCAGTGGTGGATAAACAAAACCACCAACTGATTGAAGTTTCACTTTATCTAAAATAATATCCTTCTAACGTTGGAAAAATCCATAGGGATAGGATAAACTTGTCCGTAGAGGATTTTTTTAATTTATCCCGCATATAACTGGCAGTAAGATCCGCACTTTAAGCAATGAAGTGAACCCAATATGGGTAAGTGTGGAACAACTTTCAATAAATGTCCGATCGGTTTAAGGGCCTTTAGGTCATACCCTTGTGGTACTAACCATCCGTGGGGAAAAACAAAACCCCCCACGGATTGAAGTTTCACTTTATCCCGCATATAACTGGCAGTAAGATCCGCACTTTAAGCAATAAAGTGAACCAATATGGGTAAGTGTGGAACAACTGCCAGTAAATGTCCGATCGGTTCACCTAACCATCCGTGGGGAAAAACAAAACCCCCCACGGATGGAAGTTTCACTTTATATATAAAAAATATGAATGATAAAAGATCTTGTGTTCACAGATATGGGGGAGATTATTATTAAGCTATTATTAGGACAATTAGTTATCATTGCTGTTGTATGGACGGGAATGGCTTTTTTCTTTTCAGAGATGGCTGAGCCAAGTAAAGTTATTTTCTACCTTGTAACTTCTTGGATGCTATTGTTAATTGCTATTATTATTAAAACATGGTTAAAGAATCGAAAGAGTTGAAGGATGATCGAGAATGCTAACCGTTGAAAATATAACGAAATCATTTGGTGATAAAATATTATTTCAATCTGTTTCCTGTATCATTGCTGCGCATGAACGAATAGGGTTAATTGGAGTAAATGGTACCGGGAAGTCTACATTCCTTAAAACAATCGCAAAACTTGAGTCACCAGAACAGGGTACGATTCAGCACGCAAAAGATTATCAAATTGAATACTTAGCCCAAGATCCAGATTTAGATGGGGATTTGACAGTGATGGAGCAGATTTATTATGGTAATTCGTTAATTATGCGTGTGATGCGCGATTATGAGCGAGCATTGCTGGATTTACAACGTGATCCAACAAGTGAAAAAGCGCAATCAAATTTGCTTGTGATGCAGCAGAAGATGGATGAGGCAAATGCGTGGGAAGCAAATACAGCAGCCAAAACGGTCCTAACGAAGCTAGGCATTACAGAATTTAATAGAAAAATAAATGCGTTATCTGGGGGACAAAAAAAGCGAGTGGCCATTGCCAAAGCCTTAATTCAGCCTGCTGATCTCCTCATTTTAGATGAGCCGACGAACCATTTGGATAATGAGACGATTGATTGGCTTGAGAGGTATTTACAATCATATCGTGGCTCCCTATTAGTAGTTACACACGATCGATACTTTTTAAATCGTGTGACGAATCGAATTTTCGAATTAGACAAAGGAAAGCTTTATTCGTATGAAGGGAATTATGAGATTTTTTTAGAAAAAAAGGCAGAGCGTGAAGCGCTGGAGAGAAGTAATGAGATGAAGCATAAAAATACGCTACGCAGGGAGTTAGCGTGGTTAAAGCGTGGAGCTAAAGCTCGTTCGACAAAGCAAAAAGCAAGAATTGATCGTGTTCATGAGATGAAGGAAAAAACATTTGACACGAATGAGCAAGCCATTGATGTACCCGTAGGATCTGTCCGATTAGGGAAAAAAGTAATAGAGCTGAAGGAAGTAGATAAGTCCTTTGCCAATAAACAAATCGTAACCAAATTGAATCAATTAATTGTTCCTGGAGACAGATTAGGTATTGTAGGTCCAAATGGGTCTGGGAAAACGACGTTGCTCGACTTAATGGCACAGCGTATTACACCAGATAATGGAGAAGTTATTATTGGTGAAACAGTGAAAATCGGCTATTATACACAGGGTGATGAAGAGCTTAACGGTGAAATGAGAATCATTGATTATATAAAAGAAGTAGCTGAAGTTATCCACACAAAAGACGGGGCGATTATTACAGCTGAGCAAATGCTCGAACATTTTTTATTTTCTCGAACACAACAGTGGACGTATATTCGGAAGCTATCAGGTGGAGAAAAACGTCGTCTCTATTTATTGAAAATATTAATGGAAGAACCAAATGTTTTATTTTTAGATGAGCCTACCAATGATTTAGATACGCAAACATTAAGTGTATTAGAAGAGTATCTCGATCAATTTCCTGGCGTCGTTATAACAGTTTCACATGATCGATACTTTTTAGATCGAGTGATTGACCGTTTATTAGTTTTTACGGAAAATAATCGTATAATACCTTACTATGGAAACTACACGGACTATCTAGAGAAACAGAAGGAAATACCGATGACCCAAAAGCCTGTTGAAAAAACAGAAAAAGTAAAGCCGAAGAAACAGAGGAAAAAACTTTCCTATAATGAGCAAAAAGAATGGAATGAAATTGAAGATGTTATTACAGCATTGGAAGAAGAACTGGAAAAGATCCAGGATAACATTGTAAATGCTGGAAGTGATTCAGAAAGAGTCCAAGTATTATTTAACGAACAGCAAGAGATAGAAGCCAAATTAGAGGCAAAGATGGAACGTTGGGAAGAGTTATCATTATTAATTGGTGAATAGAACCTACCTGCAATGAGGTGCATCCCTAAAGTTAGACCAAATATCTAATTGCTAGGGGTGTTTTTTGTTGTCTAGGAAAATTATAAAATATGCCCATGTGGATAAATAGGGGCGTGTTGAGCTGCGCCCAGCTCTAGCGCCCAGAAACGATGCGACTTCACGAATCGCCCTAATCTAAGTCAACATCGGCTCGCAATCTCACTGTGATTCCTTTATCACCGTTGACTCGCCAATCATCGTTTCTAATCGGGCGCTTGCGCTCTTGTTCTTTATTGTAAATCCATACATGAAAACAGCGTTTTGTATTGGATAAAAGCGCTTAATTGTTTATCTGTATAGAATTACGAAGATAAGCTTAAACTAACCTCAACGATCGTTTATTCAGGTGGTTAAAGCGTATGAGTGTAGATGAACTATATTATCAAATTTATGAATTAAAAGAAAGACTTGGCATTCTACAGGAAGAGTATTGGCATCAAACTTCTGGTCCAGATACATGGTATTTTTGGTTCAATATTGTGAGTGTAATTATTCCTTTCGTTCTTTTATACTTTTTCTTGGATCGAGGGAGAGTATTTGAAATCGGTTTTTATGGTTTTGCCATACATGTCATGTGGTCTAATCTTGATAATGTATTATCGATGTATAATTATCTTATTACACCACATAGTATTTCCTACTTATTTCCAACAAGTCTTACAGTGACAACAGTTGTGCTGCCGATTGGATTTATGTTGCTCTACCAATATTGTACGAATAAAGGGAAAAATTTTTATTTATATGCTATCGTGCTTTCTGCTGGATTTGGATATGGATTAGCCTCTATTTTTATTGCTTTGGATATGTTAATTTTGCATGGAGGAATGAAGTTAACCTATATATTCTTATTGGATGTTGCTATTTCGTATCTTGCTTTTTGGCTAACCAAATTGTTCTGGTGGTTAAAAAATCATGGACCTAAAAAAACAGGCTAAGGAGTAAATCCTCCTAGCCTGTTTTTCCTTTTATTCTGTTAGTCCCTCAATGGAGATTGTTTCTACTATTCCGGTTTGATTGTCACGCATATTTGCTTCTAATTGAACTTTATCGCCTATTTGCAAGAAAATGGATCTTGGTGCTTTTCCAGAATTTACGGTATAAATAGTCGCATCATCTTTAAGTAAGAATTGAACAATTTGTTTTTTATCTTGCGTTGTTACAACAACCCGTTCAACAATACCATTTCTCTTTTCTAATGCTGCTTCTCCAGTTGATTCCACATTACTAGGATCTTGCGCCAAAGCTAAACGATAAGCCTCAAGTGTACTTCTGGCAGTATCACCAAAAACAACAAAATCGGAATCAGACGCTTTAATATATGCATAATGTTTAAATAATCCGTTTGGATCAAGGACATTTACAACCCATGTTGGATTCCCATCAATGTTGTAAAGAATTGGCATGGAACCAGTCCATTTCTTTTCAGGGAACTCTTTATTTACAATTTCCTTTGCACCCTTACTATCCATTATGCCGTTATTCTTTTCCCCGTTATAATATGTTAGTTCACCTGTTCTTGCATTAATTAAGGTGTAACCAAGTGCGGAGTCAATATTCTCTTTTGGGGAAGACATATCAGTAAAATAATGCATCTCTCCATTCTCATCAAAAATTGGTGTAACGCTTGATTCCGTACCAGATTCATTCGGAATCTTTACATCCTTTTTGCCAAAAAGGGAGTTCAGCCACCCATGAATATATTTCCCGAAATATTCATTCTCATTTGAGGCCATTTCTGAACTAATGGATCCATCAATAAATTCAGGTGCATCAGCAGCATGATATAGTTTAACATCACCTGTAACAGGATCGACTACGGCAACATGTAATTTTTCCATATCTGGCTTGTTCGTTAGTCCGATTGGTTTAAAGAGCGTTTGAACATACCAAGGCTTTCCATTTTCGTCTACTTCAATTTGTGCCTCACCACTTCGAATATAATCTGGATGCGCATTATAAATGGTACGATCAATGTTATGATGAAAGTAGCTCGAATTTGTATACTTCATATTATTTTTAATAAATTTTGGCTGGGCATTAACATCAGTAGCAGAGATAGTGAAATAACCTTCTGTCTCTTTGCCTCTAAAGTACCTCCAGAAATCAGTGAACTCTACCGGTGCAACGAACACAATGTCATCTTTAATTTTTTGCACCTGCAACTTACCTAAGTCATAATATTGTGTGTTTGGTACTACACTCATCGCCTTCTGTACTTTATTTCGAGCAAACTCAGGCGAAACAACAATTGGTGTAGCATCTTTATCTAAAGGTTTGGCTTCAGCTACTTCTTCTTTAGCAATGGATTCATACGTATCATCTAAGGTGAATATTCCTAATACAAAAAATCCAGGAATAGCTATAACAGTAAATACAATGATGGCCCCTGTGATCACATCAAACTGTTGACTTGATTTGCTAAAAGGCTGGCTTGACGTAAGCATATACAAACCAGTCATACCAGCTACTCCAATGATGATATTGGCAATCGTCATATTTGGAATCGTAATAGGTGGCATAAAAATATAGACGATTATAGCCCCTATGATAAATAAAGTCGCAAATATAATAGCAACTGCCTTAAAAGTTGTTCCTCGATATTTCTTGTTTTTAAGTACAAAATATCCAGCAATAACAAAATACAGGATAAAGGATAGAATCGTTGTTGTTAATATTCCTGTCATGCTTTCATCTCCTATCTTCTTTACAAGAGGGAACTTTGAGAGTCCGGAAAAAATAGTAGCTTTATATACACAAAAACAATATGTGAACCCTACAAGTAATGATGTGATTATTACCTTTATGAATGTATACGTTGAAAATGAATAAAAAGTTTCAGTTTAGGCACATTTATTTTCAAATAAATATAAATTCATTAAAATAGGGGGATACGAATGCAAAGGGGGGAGCGGATGAAACAAATTTATAGTGATGTTATTCAATTTCGTGGTAGTCATTATGAATATGGGATTAGGCAGGGTGAATGGTTAAGAAATTCATTTATTCTTGAAAACAGAAAGAAGCAATGGGGAATTAGAAGACCGCGTTTCACTATTAATGAAAGTGAGGCAAAGGCGGCTATCACGACGTTTGCTCCAGGAATATGGGAAGAACTTCAAGGACTCATGCATGCGTTAAAGTGGGATATCAATGATGTACTTCAAGAGTTCGGTGGCTATCGTTTAGCGTATACCAAAAGTGGTTGTTCTATTTTTACAGGGTCCAATTATATGATACGTAATTATGACTATCATCCGAAAACTTATGAAGGGCGCTATACCATTTTTCAACCAAATGATCAAGGTTTCGCGACCATTGGACCGTCACAGCGCATTACTGGCAGAATGGATGGTATGAACGAACATGGTCTTGCATTGGGCTATAATTTCATTCATCGTCGAAAGCCGGGTGATGGCTTTATTTGTAATATGATCGGAAGAATAATTTTGGAAAGCTGTAGAAATACAGAAGAGGCAATACATTTATTGAAAGATATTCCTCATCGGCACTCATTTAGTTATGTATTGTTAGATAGGAGCGGGGATTCTATTGTAGTAGAAGCATCACCGCGAGCTGTTAAGGTACGTCAGTCACATGTATGTACCAATCATTTTGAAACATTAACAGCTGAAAACCGTTACCATTTGGATGATTCCTATCGAAGGAAGCGGGCAATAGATGAGCAAAAGGGGTCATTAAATAATGCTTATCAAGCATTTGAAATGATGAATAATTCAACAAGAGGTGTATTCTCTACTAAATATAAAAACTGGTCGGGAACCATTCATACCTCTGGTTATTTTCCTAAAGAATTAAAGGTGTGGTTTGCTTTAGGTGGAGATCGAAAGCC
The DNA here is from genome assembly GCF_039521925.1 of Virgibacillus salarius. Taxonomy (NCBI): domain Bacteria; kingdom Bacillati; phylum Bacillota; class Bacilli; order Caryophanales; family Bacillaceae; genus Virgibacillus; species Virgibacillus salarius. Next base: position 56,974 of record NZ_BAAACY010000016.1, read on the forward strand.
AGAAATCTTTGACTTTAAACGATGGTTAAAAGGGGAGAATATAGCCATGAAACGAGTAATTGGAATGGTTGATACGGACTTGCCATTTGTTCATATGGAAGAAAATGTTCGATAAATACTATTATTTAGGAATTCAATGTTTAAAGTGTTGAGGTTTAAGGGAAAATAAATTTAGACTGACATTATCTGTACAAGTACTTGCTCAACAGAATAGGAGTTTATTACAGCTCAAGAAACATGGATTACATGCATGATCATTCAGAATAAAAGGATTTATTTATTTGAATGAAGTTTTACTTTATTTATGAGTTCCAGTTATATTATACTCAAATGGAATATGAAGGTAGGAGGTAATCTAATGAAGCTTTTTCAGGTAAGGAAGGGCCAATTCGTTTTTTACAAGAATGAATTGCATAAAGTATATTCGGTAAAACCGATGTTTAAAAAATCGGTTCATTTATATCGCCTAAAGGATATGCAGCAAATTCTAACGAAAGCAAGCGAAATAGAACTCTATAGACCACAACATAATGATACATTTATTTTTTACGGGAAAAGGTATACGATTGATAAGAATAAGATGCCAGAACCAGGGGACTATATTCTAATTATTAAGCCAGCTCCAGATTTCCTTGACCATTATTCCTTAAATGCTATTGAAAAAGTAGATAGTGTGGAAGACGGGAATGTTGTTACCACTAGAGATAATGGAGTGAAGCATAGTGAATATGTTGTAATGGTCCCAGGTAAGGCTGATGCAAGTCAAGAAATAGCTTATTATGATAAAAGCCTCGTGCCAGAAGAACAGCAAATTCAAGATGAATCGATTAGCTACCTTGCTGAAAGTGACGGTAGCTTAAAGCCAGTCGTTGGTGATATATATATTGATATTGCTAATGAAACAAAAGCAATGATTGTCGCTATGACAGAAGATGAGGTTGTGTTCGGGCATGGAGTACGTGTACATGTGGCGGATCTACTTAATGAGGAAAATTACAAGTTAGTTTATCGTTTTGAGGAAGATTTATAATTAATCATCAGTCCCTAATCATCAAAAATTGGCGATTAGGGATTTTTTTATAAGTTAAGAAAGTATAAAATCAGTGCAATGATTGCGTTAAGCCAAGTAGTTATTTTGAAATGTTTGATGTATATTGGCAATGCTCCGACTAATTACTTC
>NZ_BAAACY010000017.1:0-59483 GCF_039521925.1 Virgibacillus salarius
GAGGTGCTCTAATTTTTATGTCTTTAAAGTCTTGAGCCCCAAGGGCTCTATATTATGAAATTAACTCAATATGGTATTTATTTTCCTTACATCATTCTTACAATCTTGCAAGAATAGAGTCGACGAATTGAAAAGGGGATTTGAAGAGAGCTTATTTACTTTATATATTACTATGAGCATTTTTTAATTAATCAAGTTCATTTGACTATACATAAATGGTAATAAATTACACAAGCTATGTTTATAACGGAGGGATAATAGTGACAGTTAACGAAGGATTACAACAAACAGAAAATGCTTATAATCAATTAGTTGAAGTGAATCGCTAATGGTAGATGCTGTATTTAACGCATTTTTGTTTTCATGGCAATGGTGGCTAGGTATTGGATTATTTATCATACCTTGGCTCATTTGGTTCTTGTTTAGGAATAAGAAAAGTACAGGGCGGCTTTTAATCGGGGGATTTATCACCATCATTCTTTCATTGTTAATTGACCTTATTGCTTTATCATATGGTTTATGGTCTTATCCTATGAAATTCTCTCCAATATCACCTTTATTATTTCTTCCATATCACTTGGCAATGGCTCCCGTTGCAGTCATGTTTGTTCTACAAATTAAGCCAAACTGGAATCCGTTATTAAAAGGTAGTATTTTTGCTGCAATCGCCGCATTTGGAGGAATGAATTTATTTAATGCAATTGATTTTTATAATCCAAAGGGTTGGTCAACATTCTATGACTTTTTTATCTACTTATTTTTAATTATGATAGCGTATCTTTTTTATAATATGGATAGCTATAAAAAAATAACCGATAAATAATATAAGGATTCAAATTGAGTTTATGAAATATGTATTGTAGAGTTAGTCAAAGATTTAGCGATGAAATCAAGAAGAAAGTCTTCTTAATTTCATCGCTTATTTAACTTTGGCCTGATAAAGTCATCTACATTTTTCATTTTTCGTTTCTCTCGATTTGTTAATTTATCTAGTCTACTAACCGCCTCTTCAAATTCTTCATTGGATATTTGCTTAGAAGCTAATAGTGTACATAGCATAGCATAGGCGATCGGTTTGGTGTCGACATGCACATTTACATCGACATCTGAATTACCGCTATGTTTAACAGCGGATTTATTTGTAATGTGTTGATCTGGAAAACCGTCGTCATATGGTTTTAACGAAAATAGATTAGGTCTCTCCATTAAAAATCACTCACCTTTTAAAGGATAAGTGGGATACATAAGAATATATCCCACTATATTTTTTCTTTTTCTTCTTCTTTCTCCTTGAATCAGCATCAGAGCTGACATCTACATAGGATTCCCACTATTAGAGATTTTTGCAAAGTTAACATTTCGATTCCTCGATTTTAGATCGTTGTCATTATCATTTATAATAACGTCACCACCGAAGTCATCGCCGTTTGCGTCTGTCACACCTGCTACATCATCATTTCTTCCACCACATCTACTATTTTTCCACATATTATTTCCTTCTTTTCATTGATATAATGCTAATATATTCAATGTTCATATATTTGAGATGGCTTGTGTCTTATGATAAACGTTTTATTTTGTCTGATAGCCAATTAAATGCGGTAACAATCATGTTTATGAAGGAAAAAATATGCCTTCTACTCAGAAGGCTATGTATAATAGTCTTGATTTTATGGATAAAAGAGCAATGGATTAAACTGATTAGTACTACCATAGAGGAGTAATTCAAAGACCGTTACCATTTGGTAATTCAATCTTTGAAAATAAGCCAATATGTCCTCTAATGATTCAACTGTTTGACTACGATTTCCACCAGAGTCATCCAGTAAAATAATATCCCCAGGTGTCACATTTGACTTCACATGATTGGCAATTTTTTAGCCCCTGGTCTTCTCCGGTCTTAGGGCGATTCGTGAAATCACCTCGTTTCTGGGTGCAGGAGCTAGACATGGCTCACGCCCATCTTTATCCACATAGACAATTTTATTTCCTAGACTATAAAAAAACTGCCAATTGGCAGTTTTTAATGGATGTTTCTATATAGACCGATAACCTTACCTAGAATCGTTACGTTATCGTAAATAAGTGGTTCCATTGTTGAATTTTCAGGCTGTAAACGAATATGATCCTTTTCTTTAAAGAAACGTTTAACCGTTGCCTCATTTTCATCTGTCATCGCTACAACGATATCACTGTTGATAGCAGTGTTCTGTTGCTTTACTATTACCATGTCTCCATCCAAAATACCGGCTTCTATCATACTTTCACCTTCAATGACAAGTACAAATAAGTTATCATCTGGACTCGCACTATTGGATGGCAATGGAATAAATTCCTCAATATTCTCTACTGCTGTTATTGGAAGACCGGCAGTAACTTTTCCAATGACTGGTGCATAGCGCGCTTCATCTCTAGGTATATTATTATCTTGAGAAAGATCTAATACCTCTATAGCTCTAGGCTTAGTAGGATCTCTGCGAATAAAACCCTTACTTTCTAGCCTGGAAAGATGACCATGAACAGTTGAACTAGATGCTAGTCCAACGGCTTCGGCAATTTCACGTACAGAAGGTGGGTATCCTTTTTTTGTTACTTCATCTTTAATGTAGTCAAGTATCATTTGCTGCCTTTTCGATAGTTTAGTCATGTATTGATCACCTCGCACATAGGATTAATTATAACTAGTTTACCATCGGGTTGTTGGAAATGCAAACGTTCGTTCGAAAAACACCTTGACAAGATCGTATGTTCGTGTAATACTTAAAACAACAAGCGAACAAAAGTTCCTATACTGATAAGGAGGCCTGTTTCAATGTTCCAAAAAATAACAAAAACAGACGCATTCTACCTCATTGCTTTTGCACTAACGCTCGGATTCTTATATTATTCTATTATCACTAGTTAATTATTTTCATAGGGAGATAGTATGTTGAGGGCAATTATTTATTGCAGAGTTAGTACAGATAAGGAAACACAGGAAACGTCACTTGCAAGACAAAAGCATGAATTAATGGAATTAGCAACAAACAATCATTTAACGGTTAGTTGTTGCATCCAAGAACAAGAGAGTGGCTATAAGGTTGATAGAGATGGCATTTTTCAGTTGCTTGATCTGTTTTCTGATGGAGAGGCAGACTGTTTACTCATTCAGGACGAAACTCGTCTAGGTAGAGGTAATACAAAAATAGCGCTGTTCCATCAACTACATAAATTAAACATACCCATCTATACTTCTTACCATGATGGTAAGTTAGAACTATCTGAAGCAGATTCCATGGTTCTTCAAATTGTTGGCATTGTGGAAGAATATCAGCGAAAAATACATAATGCTAAAATAAAAAGAGGTATTCAAAGAGCTATTAAAAACGGCTATAATCCTAGTAACAATTTATCCAATCAAGATAAGGCACCTGGTCGTGAGCGAAAGACTTTTCCTATTGAAGAAGTGGTACGTCTGCGGGAAAACAATCTGACATTCGAAGAGATTGCCACTACATTAAATGGATTAGGTTATTCCGTTTCGAAGGCTACGGTCCATAGAAGGTATCAGGAATTTCAAAATACTTGAATATATGATATGGTAGAGGTAAGATAAAAAGGCAAGAACACTAGTTATGTTCTTGCCTTTTCTATTTTCGTACAACTACAATTTCAAAACTTTCTATATGAAACTGGAGGTTATTAGATGCTATCTAAAGATAAAATAGAACGTATAAATGTATTAGCAAAAAAAGCAAAAGAAGAAGGTCTATCTGCAGTTGAAAAGAAGGAGCAAGAAAAGTTACGTCAAGAGTACTTGCAAAACGTTCGAAGCTCATTTAAAAATCAATTTAAATCGATGACAGTTGTTGACCCAAATGGCAATGATGTAACACCACAAAAGGTAAAGGACATGCAAAATCAAGAAAAAGATAAAGAGTAAGTGTCATGGTACTTGACACACACATTGTTTTGCTTGTGGCAAACTATGTTTCGTTATAGAATAAAAAGAGTATACAAAAGCTTGGAATAGTGGAAGGAGTAATCTTATGTCGAATATGGAACAACAATCAATTAATACCATTCGTACGTTATCCATTGATGCCATTGAACATGCAAATTCTGGGCATCCAGGATTACCAATGGGAGCTGCACCGATGGCATATACATTATGGACTGACTTTATGAATCATAATCCTAAACATTCAACATGGTTTAATCGTGATCGCTTTGTACTATCGGCAGGGCATGGGTCAATGCTGCTTTATAGTTTACTACATTTATCAGGATACAATGTAACCATTGAGGACTTGAAATCATTCCGTCAATGGGGTTCTAAGACACCTGGACATCCAGAAGTTCATCATACAGATGGTGTAGAAGCCACCACAGGACCGCTCGGACAAGGTATCGCTATGTCTGTTGGAATGGCAATGGCAGAAGCTCATCTTGCTGCAAAATTTAATACGGAAGATATAAATATTGTCGACCATTATACGTATGCCATTGTAAGTGATGGAGACTTAATGGAAGGAATTTCACACGAAGCCGCTTCACTTGCTGGTCATTTAGGCTTAGGTAAACTAATTGCTTTATACGATTCGAATGATATATCACTTGATGGTGATCTAAATCGTTCATTCTCTGACAACACAGAACAACGCTTCAAGGCTTATGGATGGCAAGTGTTAACTGTTGAGGATGGCAATGATGTAAACGCAATTCGAAATGCTATTAAAGCTGCGCAAACGAATAGTGAGCAACCTACACTAATTGAGATAAAAACAGTAATTGGATATGGGTCACCCAACAAATCAGCATCTGCTGCTTCCCATGGAGCTCCTCTCGGCACAGATGAAGTAAAATTAACAAAAGAATTCTATAATTGGGGACATGATGATTTTCATGTACCACAGGAAGTATACGCAGATTTTAACGAAAAAATTGTTAAGCATGGTGCTGAAGTAGAAGATAATTGGAATCAACTACTAGAAGTATATAAAGAAAGATATCCTAAATTAGCAAGCGAATTTGAACTCGCTTTAAATGGTGAATTACCTGTCGATTGGGAAAAAGACCTTCCAGTATTTGAGCCTGATAAGGATACACTAGCTACAAGAGCTTCCTCAGGTAAAGTACTGAATGCAATTGCAAAAGCTGTACCGAACTTCTTTGGTGGAAGTGCGGATCTAGCTGGCTCGAATAAAACTACAATAAATGATGAAGATGATTTTTCACGCACCAATTATGCCGGGAGAAATATATGGTTTGGCGTAAGAGAACATGCAATGGGAGCAGCATTGAATGGTATGGCATTACATGGTGGATTAAATGTGTATGCTGGAACATTTTTTGTATTTAGTGATTACTTGCGTCCGGCAGTTCGTCTATCTTCTATTATGAATACACCGGTAACGTATGTTTTCACGCATGATTCGATTGCTGTTGGTGAAGATGGGCCAACTCATGAACCGATCGAACAATTAGCTTCATTACGCGCAATGCCTGGATTATCACTTATTCGTCCAGCTGATGGAAATGAAACACAAGCTGCTTGGCGCTTGGCTCTGGAATCGACAGATACACCTACAGCACTTGTTCTTACGAGACAAAATCTACCGACATTATCTGGTACAAAAGAGCATGCTTACGAGGGTGTGAAAAAAGGTGCTTATGTTGTAAGTGATGCGGAGAAGGCAACACCTGATGCCTTGCTATTAGCAACTGGATCTGAAGTTCAATTGGCAATTCAGGCACAAGCTGAACTGAAAGAGAAGGGGATCGATGTCCGGGTTATCAGCATGCCGTCATGGGATCGTTTTAATGTACAAGCTGACTCATATAAGCAACAAATTATCCCATCTGAAGTAAAACGCCGGGTTGCAATTGAAATGGCTTCCCCATTCGGTTGGGAACGATATATCGGTGATCACGGTAAGGTTATTGGAATTGATACATTTGGTGCATCCGCAAAAGGAGAAAAAGTCATCGAAGAGTATGGTTTTACTGTGGAAAATGTTGTGAAACACGTTGAATCAATGATGGAATAACTTTAAATAAGATATAACACGTTTATAGCCAAAGAGGCTGAGACAAAAGAATGAAGAAACAATTAAAAACGAGCGATAATTAGTTGAAATTAATTATCGCTCATTTTTTGATTAGAAAAATTAAATTAGCACCTGAAATAAGTGAGACTCCAGCGGGAACAGCACGAGTCCGAAGATCCACGTGGTAACGTGTTTCTCTTTACCAAGTTAGCTGTGGGCGTTCCAGCGGAAAACGCGTATATGTTCACGGTGCGGCGAAGATCCTCCTATTGATAACATGATTATGCTTATTTTGAGTAAAGAAAAGTTGTGTTTTGTCCGAGCCTCTTTTTTATCGTCTAGGAAATTGTAAAATTTGCCCATGTGGGTAAATATGGACGTGTTAAGCCGCGTCCAGCTAGTCTAACTTCTTTAGTCCAACGAAAAGCGACCGATTTGGCTGCTATTTCTTTTAGGAAATATATTTGACGTTACGCATAGTAAATATAACAATCTTATTTTTTCTCAATCGACAAAAGAAGTGCATTTTTACAATACAATCTGACATAATTTTGAAATAGAATCCGTATAATAGATTATATAGAGGGGGAGATCCTATGTATACGTATTCTATCTATTGGATTAAAGAAGAGGTCGCCAACCATTACTTCCATAAAAGTGGAGTTCTATATCGATTCTTAAAGGATTATCAAATGAACTCAGATCGAAAAGACTTAGCTATGCAGTTTAATTATATTACGTATCCATTTAGTTATAGTGAAATTATCAACCATTTAACAAACTATCGACATTTAAGAATTTTGGAGCAAAATGAAGAGAAGGGATTGAAAATTTATAGTAGGGATGCGTTTATTTCTTTACATATAAATGAAAATCAATTAAAATTTCGTTGTAAATCACTACAGGATGCAGAAGAGCTGCTTTTTCCTGTTCTAAGACAAATGCAGCGATTGCTTTTTGTAATAGGAGATAATATTCAAAATTTTGGATGGTTAGCTCCTATTCTTACACATAGCAAAAATCAGGAAGAACAAGTATTGTATTCTTTTCTTTGATTTACTATACTGTATAAGAGACAACACGAAGGAGGAAAGCTTTACATGGACACGATCTGGGTCGTACTAATTGCTATAGCAGCGTTAATTGTTGGTGTTGCTCTTGGATTTTTCATTGCTAGAAAATATATGATGAGCTACTTAAAAAAGAATCCACCGATTAATGAACAGATGCTTCGCACATTAATGATGCAAATGGGTCAAAAACCATCACAAAAGAAAATTAATCAGATGATGCGTGCAATGAACAATCAATCAGGAAAATAGGCACTTATTGATATACTTAGAAGCGTTCATAGCTGCAACCATACCCCTTGCTCTAATGGTAAGGGGTATTCTAATTTCGTATAACAACTTTAAACTTTTGGTTTATTGTCAAAAATAGGAGTCCTATGTAATCGCTTGATTTGATACAATAGATGCATTCATGCAAATAGGAGGTATATCATGTCTGACATAAATGTGTTTATCGCTTTCGGGGCTGGTTTTCTCTCGTTTATCTCGCCTTGTGTGTTACCACTTTATCCAGCTTTTTTATCTTATATTACTGGAATGAGTGTAAGTGAACTAAAAGATGATAATAAAATGCTCAATCTGAAAAGTATCTTACATACCTTATTCTTTTTATTAGGATTTTCTGCTGTCTTTATTATGATGGGATTTGCAAGCTTAAGCATCTCGCAATTCTTAATTATGTATCAAGATATCATAAGACAAGTAGGCGCCATTATTATTATTTTCTTCGGGCTTGTTATTGTCGGTGTATTAAATTTTGATTTTTTGATGAAAAATAAGAAAATAACGTTCAAAAATAGGCCTGCCGGTTTTATTGGATCATTCTTAATTGGATTAGCATTTTCTTTAGGTTGGACACCTTGTACTGGTCCAATTCTAGGTATCGTCTTAACTTTAGCAGCTAATAATCCGGACATTGGTGTGCTTATGATGGTAAGCTATATATTAGGTTTTTCCGTCCCGTTTTTTGTCTTATCTTTTTTTATCGGAAAGCTCAATTGGATAAAGAAGTACAGTACGAGACTTGTAAAAATAGGCGGTTACATCATGATCGTTATGGGGGTTGCTTTATTTTTTAATTGGATGACGGCATTAACCTCATATTTAGCAGGATTGTTTGGATTTTCTGGCTTTTAATGGATTTTCTATATGTTTTATATTAAAATAAGTAGTATATATGCTATAAAGGGGCAATAACCATGTACAAACCAAATGATCTTATATTACGCACTACCTCATCATTGATTGCCTTTATTCTTTTAGGCTTCGCTGTCTATTTATTATTAGCCGGACATAATTCTCCAGGTGGAGGATTCGTTGGTGGACTCATGACATCTGGCGCTATTTTATTAATGAATATGTCTTATGGAGCAGATGTTGTAAAAAAAGTGTTGCCAATCGATTTTACAAAGTTAATTCCAATAGGTCTTGCAATCGCTGTAGGTACTGGAGTTGGATCATTCCTTTTTAAAGCTCCTTTCTTATCACAGACCTATGATTATTATACGTTTCCGATCTTTGGGAAGATAGAACTTGCAACTGCAATGATCTTTGATATAGGTGTTTACTTGACAGTTGTTGGTGTAATGATGACAATTATATTAACAATTGCCAATGACCAAGATTAAAAGGGGGAAAAGCTATGGCCAAAATACTTGTGGTCGATGATGCTAAATTTATGCGCGTAACCCTTTCCACCATTTTGACAAGTGAACAGCATGAAGTTGTCGGGGAAGCTGAGAATGGCGAGGAGGCAATTAAGCTGTATCAAGAATTGCAGCCTGATCTAGTTACAATGGACATCACAATGCCTGTGATGAACGGCATTGATGCAATTAAGGAAATTTGTAGAATAAATAAAAATGCAATGATTATCGTATGCTCAGCAATGGGTCAGCAAAAGGTAGTGGTTGAAGCGATTGAATCAGGTGCCAAAGATTTTATCATAAAACCATTTGATGAAGATCGTGTGTTAGACACTGTAAATAGAGTGTTGAACCTAAAGAATGAGTAATTAGACGATAAGAGAGAGTGTGACTACATAATGTTTTGGTTCATAGCAAGTACGTTAGTTGCAGCATTCATGGCGATAACAATGATTTTCATTCGGTTAAAGGCATCAAAGAAACCAGCTTCCGTAAAGAAAATTATCCTACCGCCATTTTTTATGAGTACAGGAGCACTTATGTTTCTATTTCCAATGTTTCATATTAGCTGGTATCAAGTACTTGAAGCTGTAGGAGTTGGAATTTTTTGCTCCATATTTTTGATAAAGACATCGAAATTCGAAATTCGTAACCAGGATATATACTTGGTTCCGTCGAAATCATTTGTATTTATATTATTTGGTTTACTTATCTTTCGGATTATTATAAAGCTAGCGATAGGAAGTCAGATATCTGTTGGAGAAACAAGCGGAATGTTCTTTCTGTTAGCCTTCGGCATGATTGTTACATGGCGATTATCGATGCTGTACAAGTACTTACAGCTAGAGAAACAGTTGAACATGAAAATGAATACATAAAAGCGTCAGACCAAGCAGTCTGACGCTTTTATTTTTGGTGTTTCCGTTTCCAATCTTGCTCATAGTCACCTCGAGATAGTTGAAAAAATTCTTCATAGGGCTTTGTATCGATATTCTTTTGAGCTAACTTTTTACGCAAAAACTTATGGTCACGTTTCGGAGTTGCAATAATGTAGCCTTCTATTAAAACATCCTGCGTAATGGTAGTTTTATCTTTCATAAGAGCGACTTCTCCTACTTTGCTCGCGATCTTATGCTTTGCAACATCTCTAAATAATTCAGGAACTGGCGAAACCAATTCATCAAGTAGCTCCTTTTCTTCCTCTTTCCACATATTTTTTGTTTTATTAACATAATATTCTTCCCAGTCCATGATTGATTTGCCATCTTCTTTTGGTAACCGCTTGAGGAATTTACGAAACATAAAAAAACCACCAATGGCCATTAATCCAATCATAATGAATCCCCAAATGATTATTAAGTAATCAACAATAACCGACATATTTTCACCTTATTCTCCTCTTTTTTACCAAAAATTCGCAGGAATGTGACAAAATTTTTAACTATTTAATTTATTTTTTCCATCACTTATAGTAAGATTAACAATAATTGGATGTTTTTTTGAAAATACATAGTCAACTATATTATAAGCTGAAACAGATTTACAAACAAGCGTCATACTATCAGAGAATAGATCATAAATATAAATTGTAGAAGAAAGGAATTGTTGAAATTTGCGAAAAAAGGGGGAAAAATGATGGGGTATGATCACGGAACCCAAAATAATGAGGAAGCTATCCACATTGCCGAAACAAAGCCGGTGCAATTGCGCTACCCACAATTATCCTCACTGCCTTCATTTATGCTTGCATGGGTAGAAAACAATTGTCATGATATCATAACTGTCTTAGATGAAGAAGGAAAAGTCATATTTAGTTCTAAGTCAACAGAGCATTTACTAGGATTTCACCCGTCTGAATTAGCGGGAAAGTTTTGGCATGAGTTGATTTCTGCTGATGACGCAAGTTATATTAAAGACAATTTTGAGCAAAGATTTTCACAAAACCAACTTTATACCATGAATATACTAAACAGTGATGGCAAGTATATTTGGTCAGAATGTTCTGTAGTAAAATTACAAGATCCACAGAAAGATGAAATTTTCTATTTATCTACTATTGCTGATATACGAGATAAAAAAGAAGCGGAAGAAATGATGATACGTTCAGAAAAAATGTCAGTTGCTGGACAACTAGCAGCTGGAATTGCGCATGAAATCAGAAATCCGCTAACATCGTTAAAGGGATTTTTGCAGTTGCTTCAAGCAGGTGTAAACAGAAAAGAAGAATATTATAATATCATGATTGATGAAATTGAAAAAATGGAGACAATTACTTCTGAGTTACTTTTTATCTCGAAACCACTGACAGATAATAAGAAAATGGAATCCATCTTAGATATGGTTCATGATGTCGTCGTATTACTACAACCTCAAGCAAAGATGAAAAATATTCATATTGAATATTCCGTATCCAGGCATGAAAGCGTATTTTGCGATCGCTCGCAAATTAAACAAGTACTAATCAATTTGGTGAAAAATGCAATTGAAGCAATGGAAGAGAGTGGTAAAATTTATTTAACATCTACATCTAGTGATACCCATGTGGAAATCAGTATAATTGACGAAGGACCAGGTATTCCAGATGAAATCATACATAAGCTCGGAGAACCATTTTTTACAACAAAGCAAAGCGGGACTGGTCTAGGTATTATGATAACGAAACAAATTCTCGAAAGGCATCAAGCTTTCTTAGAAATTGAAGCTAAAGAACAAGTGGGGAGTACTTTCCGCATTATTTTTCCATTATCCAATAAATAATCCCGATCGTTTTTTAATGTTCAAATAACAGATAGTGATTTTCTTTGAAGAATACGTACTATACAAATTAGTGCGAAGTTTGGTGAGCCTTGGTGACAAATAAAACTGAATTGCATTATTACATTATAATTTATAACTAGTAGTTGATGTATCTTGATTTTTATATAAGAAAAAATTATCACTTCACATAAATTTTTACTATATAAAGTGTTGTTTCAATGGTTTGTTTTATGTCACATTTTCCTTTAATATAGAGTAAGTGGGTAAGGTTTATATTATATTGTTAATGAAAGTGAAAAAGATGTCGTACGTTGTAATTTGTATGACATGCATGATGAAAGGGGTACAAACATGGGGAAGAGTAATTCATTTAATGCTAAAAAGCAATTTGAACTCAATGGAAAAACCTACAACTATTATCAACTGAAAACTTTAGAAGAAGCTGGATTAGGAGAAATTTCACGCTTGCCATTTTCTGTTCGTGTTCTCCTAGAATCACTTGTTCGTCAACATGATGGACATCAAATCAAAGATGAGCACGTCGAACGCCTAACTAAATGGGGCACAGAAGCAGGAAAGGGTGTAGATGTTCCATTCAAGCCTTCGCGCGTTATTTTACAAGATTTCACAGGTGTACCAGCAGTAGTAGATCTTGCTTCTTTACGCAAAGCAATGGTAGATATGGGTGGAACACCTAGTAAAATTAATCCAGAAGTACCAGTAGATCTAGTTATTGACCACTCCGTACAAGTAGATCAATATGGTACAGCAAATGCGCTAAAAGCCAATATGGATTTAGAATTTGAACGAAATGCAGAGCGTTATGAATTTCTTAATTGGGCGCAAAAAGCTTTCGATAATTATCGTGCTGTACCACCAGCTACAGGAATTGTGCATCAGGTGAATCTAGAGTATATCGCAAATGTAGTACATGGCTTAGAAGACGAAAATGGTGAGTACGTTGCATTCCCAGACACACTTGTGGGAACGGATTCACATACGACAATGATTAATGGATTAGGCGTTCTTGGCTGGGGTGTTGGCGGTATCGAAGCTGAAGCAGGTATGCTTGGGCAACCTTCTTATTTCCCTGCTCCTGAAGTAATTGGAGTTAAGTTCACTGGAAGTTTTCCGAATGGAACAACAGCTACTGACTTAGCATTGAAAGTAACACAGGTATTACGTGAGAAAAACGTAGTCGGCAAATTTGTTGAGTATTTTGGCCCTGGTTTAAAGGATATGCCATTAGCAGATCGTGCTACAATTTCTAATATGGCACCAGAGTATGGCGCAACATGTGGTTTCTTCCCAGTGGATGAGGAATCATTGAACTACTTACGTCTAACTGGTAGAGACGAAGAGCAAATTGATCTTGTAGAAAAATACTGTAAGCTAAATAACCTATGGTATTCTGCAGATCAGAAAGATCCAGAGTACACGGATCTTGTTGAGATTAATTTATCAGAACTAGAACCTAACCTTTCAGGACCGAAACGTCCTCAAGATTTAATCGCGCTATCAAATATGAAAAAAGAATTTAATAAGGCGATTACAGCACCCGCTGGAAACCAAGGCTTTGGACTTGATAAATCTGAATTCAAAAAAGAAGCAGTTGTCGAGCATCCAAATGGGAAATCATCCGTTATGAAAACAGGAGCACTTGCTATCGCAGCAATCACTTCTTGTACAAATACGTCCAATCCTTACGTAATGTTAGGTGCTGGTCTATTGGCGAAAAACGCAGTAGAAAAAGGGCTCCTCGTACCTGAATACGTAAAAACTTCATTAGCACCAGGTTCAAAAGTAGTAACCAGATATTTAGAGGATGCTGGACTAATGCCTTATTTAGACAAACTTGGCTTTAACCTAGTAGGATATGGATGCACAACATGTATTGGTAACTCTGGACCATTACGCGAAGAAATTGAGCAAGCGATTATTGATAATGACCTTACAGTATCGTCTGTTCTTTCTGGTAATCGTAACTTTGAGGGACGTATCCATCCATTAGTAAAAGCAAACTACCTTGCATCTCCACCTTTAGTAGTAGCTTACGCGTTGGCAGGTACGGTAGACATTGATCTTACGAAAGATGCTTTGGGGGCCGATAAAGATGGAAATCCAATATACATGAATGATATTTGGCCATCCATGGAAGAAATCAAGTTACAGGTAGAAAAAGTTGTTCAACCTGAGATTTTCCGTAAAGAATACGAAGATGTGTTTAGTTCGAATGAACGCTGGAATGAAATTGATACGACAGATGAACCATTATTTGAATGGGATAGTGAATCGACATATATTCAAAATCCACCATTCTTTGAAGGTCTAGCGAAAGAGGCTGACTCAGTCAAGCCACTGAATAACTTACGTGCTATTGGTAAATTTGGTGATTCTGTAACTACAGACCATATCTCACCTGCAGGTGCTATTGCAAAAGATATGCCAGCAGGTAAATTTCTACAAGATAAAGGCGTTTCACCTCGTAACTTTAACTCTTATGGATCTCGTCGTGGAAACCATGAAATTATGATGCGTGGCACATTTGCCAATATCCGTATTCGTAATTTACTTGCTCCAGGTACAGAAGGCGGCTTTACAACGTATTGGCCAACAGAAGAAGTTATGCCTATCTATGATGCAGCAAGGAAGTATCAGCAAGATGGCACTGGTCTTATCGTTATTGGCGGTAAGGACTATGGAATGGGTTCTTCTCGCGATTGGGCCGCTAAAGGAACAAATTTACTAGGAATTAAAACCGTAATTGCCGAAAGCTTCGAACGAATTCATCGTTCTAATCTAGTTATGATGGGTGTGCTACCATTACAATTTGAAAATGGAGAAAGTGCAGATTCATTAGGTTTAACTGGTAAAGAAAGCTTTAGTATTGAAGTTAATGAAGATGTAAAACCACATGATTTAGTAAATGTAACAGCGGTAAGTGAAGATGGTACGAAAACAGAATTTAAAGCTGTTGCACGATTTGATAGTGATGTAGAGATTGATTACTATCGTCATGGCGGCATCTTACAGATGGTATTACGTAACAAGTTAGAAGTATAATTTTTACCTATATCTTAAAAAGCCTCTACAACGATCATAATTGTAGAGGCTTTTTTCTATAATATTATGAAGAGATAATGGTGAATTTTTTACGAACGATAACGTATGTAGCTTTACAAACCCAATTATTTTACATACCATTTAATAAGGATAGGAAAATAGAATAGAAAATCGCATTTATAATGATTAGCAAGGAGACATCGTGTATGTTAAAAAAAATAGTTGGAATTACTGTGATCATCGTGCTAGCTGGAATTGTACTTTTTAACTATGTTCAACAACGAAACGAAGTTTCAAAAGAAGATAATGAATATAATGTAAGCGGTGATACAGATGCTGAAGGTGGTGCTATTTCTTCAGTAGAAAAGGACAAAGTACTTCAACCTGGTGATACTGCACCTGATTTTCAACTTGAGACACTTAGTGGAGATACACTAAAACTGTCTGATTTACGAGGTAAAAAGGTTATTCTTAATTTCTGGGCAACATGGTGCCCACCTTGTCGTAAAGAAATGCCAGCAATGCAAGACTTCTATAATGAACATAAAGAGAATGTAGAGGTTGTAGCCGTTAATTTAACTGACTCAGAAAAAAAGGAAAAGGATGTTCACAAATATATTAATAAGTATGACTATACATATCCTATACCATTGGATCGAAAATCGAAGGCACGTAATATGTACCAAGTATTTAGTGTTCCAACAACTTATTTTATTGATACAAAAGGAAAAATCCATCAAGTGAAGCCCGGACCAATGACATATGAATTTATGAAAGATACTATTAATTCTGCTAATTAAGGTATATATTTAAGCTAAACTGGTAAAGCTTCTTCTAAAAAGGAGTGAATTACCATTTCTTTAAAGAAAAAACGTACGTTTGATGAATTAGTGAGTGAAAATCGTCAGCAAATATTAAAAGACAGATCACTCATGGACAAGATCGAAAAGCAATTGGAATTAAAAAGAAAACCTATTCAAAAAGAAGTTCAATAAAATAGATAGAAGTTTAATCACTTTCCATTCGTGGGAAGTGTTTTTTTGGATAAATTTTCTAGTATATAGATGCATTCACAAGAAATAATAGGTGCAGACAAAAGAAAGGAGGGATTTATTCATGACGACAGATAAATACCAGCCAAAGCCAGATGATCGTAGTGATAATGTAGAAAAGTTACAGGATATGGTTCAGGATACAATTGAAAATATGGAACAAGCACATGAAACGATGCAATTTTCTTCCGGTGAAGAGAAAGAAGCTATAAAAGCAAAAAATAAAAGAAGAGAGCAAGCCATTGAAGGTATGCGAAAAGAGATAAAGGACGAACATGAGCATAATGAGTTGAATTAAGTGAATTCCCCCGATACTAGGTTAAAGTGAATCGGGGGATTTTAAGTCGCTGTCACTTAATATTTAGAAGAAATATGTTAAGCTATATGTTGAGAGAAAAAGAAGCTGGGAGGAATAATCAGTGCAATCAGTCAGGACACCAATTGCAGTCAGATATCAAGAAACAGATCAGATGGGTGTTGTTTACCATGCTAATTATCTTGTATGGTTTGAGATTGGAAGAACAAAATTTATCGAATCTCTTGGTTTTCATTATACAGATATGGAAGAGCATCAAATCGTGTCTCCCGTTACAAACGCAACGATTCAGTTTAAAAAGCCAATTCGTTATGGTGAGGATGCATTTGTGAAGACATGGCTAGAAACATACGATGGTATTCGAACGGTATATGGCTATCAGATTTTAAATCATAAAGAAGAAGTAGCTGTAAGCGGAACAACAGAGCATGTTATAGTGAAAAAAGATACGTTTAGACCATTATCCTTAAGAAAAGCTTTTCCTGATTGGCATGAAGCTTATACAAAACAATTAAATGAGGAATAATCATGGCTTTTGGAATAGATCGTAAGGAAATATTGAGGTGGAAAAATGAGATTAACGCTGGAAAAATAGCATTCCTAACTCATTATTGGATAGATAATCGTTTTCCAGGATGTACTACAGTTACAAAGGTGGGCTGCAAAAATGTAGATCAGTTGATTTCTTGGGGTGAACCATATGGTCTAATGCCTCAATGGATTGATCGTAAATTAAATTACCCCCATTTTGACTTATTTGGTGAAAAGCAAAGTGAAATATTACGTAAAGAGGAGCAATGGGAACAAATAGAAAGATTTCGATTATAACATAGAAATAATTCCATCCTTACTTGTATAGATAAACAAGCAAAAGGGAAACTTCCTAGAGAGTTCCCTTTTGCTAATAACCGCTATGTTTAGTTCGTAATATACTTCATAGTGGGCTCCTGTTTTTTTCTACTGTAGCTGATCTTAAGATCCTTATCTTCAAAATACCATTCATCTTTTGTTTCAACAAAAAAGGTGACACCTTCAACCTCAATGGAGGTATGTAGATCTTCCGGCTTTTCATTGCTTACACCTAATGAAAAGCCGGGCACATTTCCTCCAATGCCACCATATCTTACAAAAAATCGAACATAGGAAGTATCTTCGTCTATATCTAACTCTTTTTTATACCATTTTGCAGCTTCTTTACTAATTTGTATATTCAATGAAGACAACTCCTTTGTTTCTCTATCTATTATCATCTTGCTTTTTCTCTTTTCCGGTACTAAATCTACTCCACCAGCGTGAAACGGGTGGCATTTGCTAATTCGCTTCACGGTCAAATACGTTCCCTTCCATACGCCAAAACGTCTATATGCTTCAAGTCCATACTCCGAACAAGTAGGGTAGAACCGGCAAGTTGGTGGTGTGAATGGACTAATAGCTGATCGATAAAATTTTATTAATCCAATGAAGAGATATTTCATAGATATGACCTTCTCTAATAAGTTTCATTTTCTTTGTCATAGCTGACTGTAGCAATAGCATCATGCATATGAATGGATTCTTCATTCCGACAGCTAACTTTAAATTTCGTTATAAATGGAAGCTCATACAAGTCCGCTGCGACTAGCCTCACCACATCTTCTACAAATCTTGGATTCTCATATGCCTGTTCCGTAACCATTTTTTCATCTGTTCTTTTTAAGATTGGATGTAATCTTGCACTTGCATTGCTCTCAGCAGCCTCTAATAATATGGCTTTCCAATCTGATAAAGATTCATCATAGTCTTCTGATAATGATACTTCGATCTTGACGTTACCTCGTTGGTTATGTGCGCTATATTCACTAATCTCTTTCGAGCATGGACATAGCGTTGTAATCGACGCAGCTAAAGATACAGCCAATTGATAACCGAGCTGTCTATCATAATTAATGCTAATGGTAGCATTGGCATGATTCATTCCAGCAAGTCTGGTATCTGGGGCATGTCTCTCATAAAACCAAGGAAAGCTCACCTTAAGGGAGGCATCCTGTTGATCTAATCGTTCCGCTAATTCTTTTGTAAACGATTTTAATGTATGAAGATCCATTGCAAACCCATTAGCATGATAATTTGCTAACTGTTCCGTAAAGCGACTCATATTTGTTCCTTTGTTTGATTGCTTCAAGCTAGATGTAAAGGTAAATTCACCAATTGTAGTTTGCTTGGCTGGAGTTAAGGAACTGTATATGGTTATTGGATGTTTTACCTTAGTAATTCCAACTGCATCCAAATCAAATAAGAAGTCCTTTTTCGTATTTTGCAAATCTGCCATATGCACTTTATCGACAGGTTTTGTTCTCGGGACCGGCATTACAGAACCAAATAATTTATGACGTTGTTCTTTGTTAGGCAATTTCTTCTTTGGGAATGTCTGTGTATTATCCATAACATCGTCCCCTTTCTCTTTGCTAATAAAAGTATACTGTAGGTGTTATAAAGATTCAATGTATAGGTTTTGATAGAAAAGAATTACATCCAAGTAATTTTCGGTTCTGTTTTATTCTTTATCCGCTTAATATTCTCTCTATGTCTATAAAAAACGAAAATTGTAAGTATTGTCGTAACAATGATAAGCCCAATATCCTTAAAAAGGATCGACAAAACAATTGTAACGATACCTGTTATCATCGAGGACAAGGAGACGTATTTGGACAGATAGAGACTTAGCAAGAATGTGGTGATCATAATAATAAATAATAATGGATTAATTCCTAAAATAATTCCCCCTGATGTTGCTACTGCTTTCCCACCTTTAAACTTTGCAAAAATAGGATACGTATGCCCAGCTACGGCAAATAAGCCAACTACGAGACGATAAACATCAGCATCGAATATAAGCGGAATTAATGTTGCTGCTGTTCCCTTTAAGATATCTGCAAGTGTTACGATTATTCCTGCTTTAATTCCTAATACACGAAACGTATTTGTCGCGCCTAAATTCCCACTACCATGTTGGCGAATGTCTTTATTATATCCCAGCTTGCCAACAATTAATGCTGAAGGAATAGAACCTAATAAATAAGCAATAATAGCAAACAAAATGTACTCCATATAAATTCCTTCTTTCTTCATTTATGTATGTATCAAACAAACAGGAGATACGATAGATGAGGCTTATTTTTAAAACTGTTGCTGCAATTTCATCATTCAATTTGCAAGAATATAAGGAAAATACATACAGTTGATTTTCCACGCTATAAACGGAAAGTTCCGAGCAGCTTCGTTCCCCCAGACTATTATCTGGACACACTTTTTCTCCGCAGCTGTTGTTACTTTCTGATTATAAAATGAAACCGCTCTCCTCCATTTACGGATTATTAGAGTTTCTCCAGTATTAACTGGTTACAAGGCCCTTACGAGTAAAACCATAGAGGGTAAGGAGAGATTAGAGACTTTCCACTAATTTATGCCTCCCTTTCATTTTATAGAATTGTAAGAGGGATTGGTGGAAGTGAGCACGTATGAAATTGATTCCAATCATAAAAAATAAGCTGCTTCTTATTTTAGCACGAACACAGCGTTTTAAGAACCATATTTCATGATAAGTTTATTATGTTTGAGATCGTTTCATTAGGGGAAATAACTATATTGCTTTAACATAGGGAATAATTAGAGAAGGAATAGCTAAGGAGGAAGCCATGATTGAATTTAAACATATTAAAAAAATCTACCCAGATGGAACGGAAGCGATAAAAGATATTTCCTTTCGTGTGGAAAAAGGGGAAATCATGACTCTAATCGGCCCTAGTGGTTGTGGCAAGACAACCACAATGAAAATGGTAAATCGTTTAATTGAACCTACGTCAGGTGAAATATACATAAATGACAAAGCCATTGATTCCTATAATATCCATGAACTAAGATGGAATATAGGCTATGTACTGCAACAAATTGCATTATTTCCCCACCTAACGATCGATGAGAATATAGCAGTTGTTCCAGAAATGAAAAAATGGAAACGTAAAGCGATTAAACAACGAAATCGAGAATTGTTAGATATGGTTGGGTTAGATCCTGCAACTTTTCAAAACAAAATGCCGCGAGAACTATCTGGTGGTCAGCAGCAACGGATAGGTGTCATTAGAGCATTAGCTGCAGATCCTGATATCATTCTAATGGACGAGCCTTTTAGTGCATTAGATCCTATTAGCAGAGAGCAATTGCAAAAAGATATTCGTTCATTGCAAAAAGAAATAAAAAAAACTATTCTTTTTGTTACCCATGATATTGATGAAGCGCTGGCATTAGGGGATAGGGTTTGTTTGATGAAGGATGGAAAAGTTGTCCAACTTGATAGGCCCCAAGATATTATTTTGCATCCACAATCTCCATTTGTTAAAGACTTTATTGGTGAAAGGAAATCTCCATGGCAAACAGCGGTAGATATTATAGCTGATCCATCACAAAAACACGTCCTTTCTCAATCATCCTATAGTAACGGTAATTACTCTAAGTTACAAACTTATATTGTGCGTGATGAAAATAATATGTATGTGGGCTTGTTACAATCTGGCATTCTAACAGATGGAATTCGGTTAGAGAATGACCTGCCCTTAATTAAAGCTGTGGAAATTTTTGAATCATCAAATCAAACGATTTATCCAGTAGTCAAAGCAAATAAACTGGTAGGGGTCATTAGTTATCGCGATATCGTGGCATATCTAAAAAGTAAAGCCGTAGTAGCGAATGGAGTGGTTCAATCATGAACGATTTCATTACAGTATTTCAAAACAGACAAGATATGTTTTGGGAAACCATTTGGGAACATTTGCAAATCTCATTACTATCATTAATAATTGCAATTGTCATTGCTGTACCATTAGGTTTAGCTTTAACAAGGTATCCTAAAATTGCTGAACCAATTATTGGCATATCTGCAGTCATGCAAACGATCCCTAGCCTAGCTGTGCTTGCTTTTTTAATTCCTTTTTTTGGTATTGGAACATTACCAGCCATCATTGCATTGACTGCTTATGGATTGTTACCGATACTTCGAAATAGTTATACAGGGATAAAAGAAGTAGACCCTGCATTAAAAGAAGCTGCTACTGGGATGGGGATGAATTCGTTTAAACGATTAACAAAGGTAGAGCTTCCGATAGCAATGCCCGTTATCATGGCAGGAATTCGTACTTCAATGGTTTTAATTGTCGGTACTACTACACTTGCAGCGCTTATAGGGGCAGGAGGATTAGGGGAGTTAATTCTTCTCGGTCTTGATCGCGGAGCAGATGTTAACCTCATTTTACTTGGTGCAATACCCGCAGCTTTATTAGCAATCATATTGGATTTTATACTACGTGGGTTTGAGCGCATCTCCAGAAGGGCAGGCTTTAAAGCTTTTCTTTCCATGCTATTAATAGCTGTTTTAATTGTTGTATCTCCATTTATTTTTAGTAATTCCAGACAAGCTGATTTAGTAATTGGCGGTAAACTGGGTGCAGAACCTGCTATCTTAATCAATATGTATAAATTACTAATTGAGCAAGACACGGATCTTACGGTAGAATTAGAAGCAGGCTTGGGGAAAACTTCATTGGTATTTGATGCACTAAAGGAAGGGAGCATCGATATTTTTCCTGAATTTACAGGGACAGCCATTGTAACCCATTTAGGCGACCAAGCGAATAGTAATGAAGCAAATCAAGTCTATGAACAGGCAAAAAAGGGTATGAACGAACAATATGATATGGCATATTTAGAACCGATGAAATTTAATAATACGTATGCTGTAGCTACTACCAAGCAATTAGCTGAACAATATAGTCTAAAAAATATTAGTGATCTTAAACAAATAGAGGATAATATAACTGCAGGATTTACATTAGAGTTTAAAGACAGATATGACGGGTATGTAGGTATGCAGGACAAATATAATTTAAATATAAACGATGTACGCACCATGGATCCTGGGTTAAGACAAGATGCATTAACGACAGGCGATGTAGATATCATTGATGCCTATGCTACAGATAGCTATATGATTGAATTAGATTTAGTTACTCTAGAAGATCCGAAGAATCTATTTCCCCCATACCAAGGAGCACCACTAATGAAGAATGAAACATTAGATAAACACCCAGAATTAGAAACGATATTAAACAAGCTCGCAGGGAAAATTACAGATGAACAAATGAGAAAAATGAATTATCAAGTAGATTATGAAGACAAATCTCCAGAAGAGGTCGCTGAACAGTTCTTAGAAGAACATGACCTCATTGTAACGGAGTAGAAAGGGGATATTTATGCGTTGGGAAAATCCATCAAATGACAGACTAAAGCAAGTTTTGACTACTGCAAAAACAATTGCTGTTGTAGGTTTATCTTCTAACCCAGATAGAACCTCATATCAAATTGCTCAAATTATGCAAAAGCAAGGGTATCGAATTATTCCTGTAAATCCTACAATAAGTGAGGTGCTTGGAGAAAAATCGTATCCTTCATTAACAGATGTTGAAGAGCAGATCGATATTATTAATGTGTTTCGTAGGCCAGAGCATTTACTTGATATCGCTAAAGAAGCTGTACAAACCAATTGTAGTGTTTTTTGGGCACAGCAAGGGATAAGTAATGAGGATGCCTATGATTATTTGAAGAAACATGATTTCACGGTTATTATGGATTTATGCATTAAAGTTGTACATGCCGTATTAGTAAAATAACGAAGCTTACAGGATGGCATATTCATGCCATCCTCTTCCTTTTCCAAAAGGTATACACCTTTTGGAATGCTATAATGCCATTAAAGAGATGTAGTAAGTTAAAATAGTGTCTCAAAGCTACTTAACTATAGTTGACCCATGCAAGATAAAAGGAAGTGTAGTATACTTAAGTACACCGCTTATGGTTAATACTGGCAAGTACAAAGCATTATCAGCTCATCATATGATAGATAGCACAAAACCTCGGTAAGCGATGTTGGCTACGTAAAGAGGAGACTTAGGCTTTACAAGTTGGTAAAAATTTAAAATTGATGCGGCATGACAGATAGGGATACCTATCATTTTTCTTTCTTAAGGATATAGTATATACGCAAAATATAATTAGTCTTTACAGAAACAAACATTCGTTCTATTATAGTGAGAGAAAATCTGGATATACTTTTTATATTATACTAAGAATTAATAGATGAATGTGCGCAACATAATGAATTTAGTTGAGAACAGATGCAAGATACTACGACTTAAATAAATGAAAGTTAGGTTTTGCATGAGCAAAGGGCAGAGCGTTACTCACTGGTAATGATTCGAACAAAGTAATCTACGTAAGAAGGGAGCAGTTTTGAATTGGCTCAACAACCTATGCAATATAGTGATGACTCAATACAGGTACTTGAAGGATTAGAAGCAGTCAGAAAAAGACCTGGAATGTATATAGGAAGTACAGATCTCCGTGGTTTACATCATCTCGTATTTGAAATTGTTGATAATGCTGTAGATGAAGCTTTAGCAGGATTTGGTGAAACGATAAAAGTAACCATACATAAAGATAATAGTATTTCAGTAGTGGATAAGGGTCGAGGTATACCAACTGGAATGCACCGTACTGGAAAGTCCACACCTGAGGTCATTTTTACAGTATTACATGCAGGAGGAAAGTTTGGTCAGGGAGGCTATAAAACAAGTGGTGGACTACATGGGGTTGGCGCTTCTGTTGTCAATGCACTCTCTGAATGGTTAGAGGTAACTATTCATCGAGAGGGGCACACCTATTTTCAACGATTCGAAAACGGTGGTAAGCCGGTTGGTTCCCTTGAAAAAAAGGGGACAACGAAAAAGAAAGGATCGACCATTCACTTTAAACCAGATCCTGGTATTTTTACAACCATTGTATATGATTTTGAAACCTTGTCGGAACGTTTACGCGAGGCAGCCTTTTTGTTAAAAGGGCTAAAAATTCAACTATCTGACCTTCGTAATAATCAACATGAAGAATATCAATTTCCAGATGGTCTCAAGGCTTTTGTACATTATTTAAATGAGGAAAAGGACACGCTTCATCCTGTAGTTGCATTTGAAGGAGAGCAACAAGGGATAGAAGTTGATTTTGCATTTCAGTTTAACGATGGCTATGCCGAAAGTATGCTGTCTTTTGTTAATCACGTCCGAACAAAGGACGGTGGAACACATGAATCTGGTGCTCGCACAGCAATTACTAGAACGTTTAATGATTATGCGCGTCGGGCAGGATTACTTAAAGAAAAAGATAAGAATCTGGAAGGAACAGATATACGAGAGGGCTTTACTTCAATCGTTTCTGTTCGTGTGCCAGAGGAAAAACTTCAATTTGAAGGTCAAACGAAAGGAAAATTAGGTACACCTGAAGCACGATCAGCTGTTGACGCCATTGTTTCTGAGAAGTTATCCTATTTCCTTGAAGAAAATCCGGACGTCTCGGGACTGTTAATAAAGAAAGCAATCAAAGCGAAGGAAGCAAGAGAAGCTGCCCGAAAAGCGAGAGAAGAGGCACGTACTGGTAAGAAAAGAAAAAGAAAAGATACCATATTAAGCGGGAAATTAACACCTGCGCAATCAAAGAATCCAAAACGTAACGAATTATATTTAGTTGAGGGTGATTCGGCTGGAGGGTCTGCAAAGCAGGGAAGAGATAGGAAATTCCAAGCTGTATTACCTCTACGTGGTAAAGTAATCAATACCGAAAAAGCGAAGCTTCAAGATGTATTTAAAAATGAAGAAATCTCAACCATCATCCACACCATTGGTGCGGGAGTAGGCGGAGATTTTGATTTAGATGATGTGCAATATGATAAAATCATTATTATGACGGATGCTGATACAGATGGGGCACATATTCAAGTATTATTACTAACGTTTTTCTACCGCTATATGCGCCAGCTAGTGGAAGCAGGAAAGATTTATATCGCTCTCCCACCTTTATATAAAATCTCTAAAGGAAAAGGAAAAAAAGAGAAGGTTGTATATGCATGGGATGAGGAAGAAATGAAAAAAGCGACACTTACGTTCAAGAATGGGTATACGCTGCAGCGCTATAAAGGTCTTGGTGAAATGAATGCAGATCAGCTATGGGAAACAACCATGAATCCTGAATCTAGAACGCTTATCCGTGTAACCATTGATGACTTAGCTAGAGCAGAACGACGTGTAACAACATTAATGGGGGACAAGGTAGAGCCGCGGAGAAAATGGATTGAAGGCAATGTAGAGTTTGGCTTAGATGATGAATCAAATATTTTAGAAAATGATAAAATTCATACAGAACAACAACAATAATTAAAGTATAACCATAAGGGGGGGTTGGTTTGTCACAACCAGAAACGTATTTAGACCTTCCGTTAGAAGAAGTAATTGGAGACAGATTTGGAAGGTATAGTAAATATATTATTCAAGACAGAGCATTACCTGATGCAAGAGATGGGTTGAAACCTGTTCAAAGAAGAATTCTTTATGCTATGCATGAAGAGAAAAACACGCATGATAAAAATTTTCGTAAATCAGCAAAAACCGTTGGTACCGTAATTGGGAATTATCATCCACATGGTGATTCCTCTGTATACGAAGCGATGGTTCGTCTTAGTCAAGAATGGAAGGTAAGGAATGTCTTAGTAGAAATGCACGGAAATAATGGTAGTATCGATGGCGATCCACCTGCTGCAATGCGTTATACAGAAGCTAGATTATCAAGTATCGCTTCTGAGTTATTACGTGATATTGATAGGGATACGGTTGATTTTATTCCAAACTTTGATGATACCATTATGGAGCCTGTGGTCCTTCCTGCAAAGTTCCCGAATTTACTAGTTAATGGTTCAACAGGAATATCCTCAGGTTACGCTACGGATATACCTCCACATAATTTAGAAGAAGTGCTTGATGCAGTTATATTAAAAATTGATAAGCCTGCAGTCACTACAGAAGAATTAATGGAAGTTATTAAAGGTCCCGATTTTCCTACTGGAGGAATCATTCAAGGTGTGGAGGGCATAAAAAAGGCGTATGAAACAGGGCGCGGCAAAATAGTAGTTCGTGGTAAAACAAAAGTAGAAGAGGTACGTGGCAATCGTCAGCAAATAGTCATTGATGAAATACCGTATGAAGTAAATAAAGCCAACATGGTTAAAAAAATTGATGAATTGAGAATCGATCGGAAGGTAGAGGGAATTGCCGAAGTCCGTGATGAGACAGATCGTACCGGGTTAAGGGTAGTCGTCGAACTAAAAAAGGATGTAAATAGTGAAGGTGTTCTTAATTATCTGTTCAAAAATACAGATTTACAGGTTACTTATCACTTTAATATGGTTGCCATTCAAGACAAAACCCCTAAGCTCCTTTCATTAAATGAAATGCTTGATGCCTACATTAGACATCAAAAGGAAGTTGTAACTAGACAAACAGTATTTGATTTAACGAAGGCCAAGGACCGTGCACATATCGTAGAGGGGCTAATGAAAGCTATATCCATCCTTGATGAAGTTATCGCAACTATTCGATCATCTAAGGATAAGCAAGACGCTAAACAACGATTAATCGCAAACTATGGATTTACAGAAGCACAAGCAGAAGCTATTGTAATGCTTCAGCTCTATCGCTTAACAAACACTGACATCACTACACTTCAGCAAGAAGCTGAAACACTTCGAGAAAAAATTAAGGAACTAGAGCATATATTACAGAGCGAGAAAAAGCTGCTTCAAACGATCAAAAAAGACTTGAGAAAAATCAAAAAAACATTTGCAACTCCTAGAAAAACAATTGTTGAAAATGAGATAGAGGAATTAAAGATTGATATCGAGGTTATGGTCGCTAGTGAAGATGTTCTTGTATCTGTTACCAGAGATGGTTATGTAAAGCGAACTAGCCTTCGTTCGTATAGTGCATCAAATGGCGAAGATTTTGCAATGAAAGAAGATGACCATATTGTTGGTTTAATCGAATTAAATACGACGGATAAAGTTCTCGTCTTTACGAATAAAGGAAAGTATTTATATTTACCTGTTCACGAACTTCCAGATATACGTTGGAAGGATATTGGACAGCATATATCTAATATAGTTTCCATCGATAAGGATGAACGTATTATTGAATGCATACCTGTTCGTGATTTTAAAGAGGATAACTTCCTATTGTTTTTCACAAAAAACGGCATGGTTAAAAGGAGTCCATTACAGTTATATGACGCTCAGCGATACTCGAAGGCTTTAATTGCCCTAAACCTAAAAGCTGATGATGAAGTAGTGAATGTCCACAAAACAAATGGTCATACAGATGTATTCATAGCATCTAATAAAGGTTACGGCCTCTGGTATCATGAAGCAGATATATCGATAGTGGGGCAACGAGCCGCTGGTGTTAAAGCAATTCAACTGAAAAAAGATGAATACGTTGTTAACGGACAGGTATTTGATGATCTCTCTGATCCATCTCTGGTGGTTCTAACACAAAGAGGGGCATGCAAACGTATGAGATTGCAAGAGTTTGAAAAATCGACACGTGCGAAGCGTGGGTTATTGATGCTTCGTGAGCTGAAGAGTAAACCTCATCGAATTAGAGGATTTTTCCTTATTAATGAAGATGATACTCTAGACTTCCAAACAAGTGACGGTACGACACACAGTATATTTCCACTAGAACTTTCCAATAGTGATCGATACAGTAATGGTTCATTTATTATTGATGCTGACACGCATGGTGAGGTAGTAGAAGCATGGAAGCAGGCTCATTATCAGAAACCATTTGAAGATACAAATAAAGCATAATGTAGTAATATTTTCTAGCTATTCATATGACAGGTAAGCCAAGAAGGTTGCCTGTCATTTTTTTAATGGCAGAGAAGTCTCCCTGTCTCTGCTAGCCTACTTTAAAACAAAGGGTCGAAATTATTATCCCTCACTTTGAGAACAAAAATAGCATACAATTAAGTATTCAACCCGTACTTAGACTCACTATTTTGCATGGAATTGTACGTAGTACACACGGAATCTGCAAGTATTACTGGAGATACGCTCATCTATTCCATTCTTTATAAAGCAATTTTAAAATAATCGTTTCTGAACCGCAGTGGATACGAACCTTTTCTCTAAATTCCTATTGTATTTTTATAGCACACGCGTATATATTGTAGTGACTTTTGATCCATTTACAGGAAAAGTAAGAGATCTTTGATGCAGACAGGAAACCCTTTCAGCGGACATTGAAGGCTGAAAACGGTAATAAAAACCTTTAGCCGCAGAGCAGGCTACTAGTTCCCACTGGTGGTTTGGGTTTATTTATAAATACCTTTTTATTCAACTAACGCTTTGCATTTCTTGCCAAGACTTTATATTTTCAGATAAATATGATAGTGTTAAAATATCTAATGAAGAGGAGGGATTTAGAACGGAATTACGTGAAAAAATAATTCAATCTTCATTGCTACATTTCGAAAAGTATGGATATCACGGAGTAACAGTGAATCAAATTGTCGCTGATGTAGGTACTTCTAAGGGTGGATTTTATCATCACTTCTCTTCTAAAGATGAGCTACTATACTTAATCCATGATACGTTTATATCTTATGTACTTGATAAAGCCATCCGTGCCAATGAAATGTATCATTCACCGACAGAGAAGCTAAGCGTAATTATTAAGGATTTTGTTAAGGTTTTTGATATTTATAAGCCACATATTTCCGTGTTTTATCAGGAAACAGTATATTTAAAACCTGAGTATGAGTCTTTAATCAAAGCAAAGCGTGACCAGTTTAAACAGCTCATATTTCAAGTCATTTATGAAGGTAAGCAAACTGGTGAATTTCGTCAGGCATTACCGGTTGAAATTACAGGAATGGCAATATTAGGGATGGTAAACTGGACATATAAATGGTATAAGCAAGGTGGTGCGAAGAGTATTAATGAAATCAGTGACATTTTTGTAGATCTCATTTTACATGCTGTCTTAGATCACGGAAATATACACGATGATGCATATGAAGCGTTGATAGACGATAATATGTAATAATTACATGTATAATGCTTTGAACAGACCAACCAGTCGGTCTTTCAGCATGGGATAGGAGGAAAACATGAATTTTGAATTATCAAAGGAACAATTAATGATTAAAAAAATGGTAAAGGATTTTGCGGAAAATGTGATTCAACCTAGAGCAATCGAAATTGATAAGGAGGCAAAATTCCCTATTGATATCTTCGATCAGCTTGGAGAGCTTGGCATACTCGGCATTCCTTTCCCTGAGGAGTACGGTGGTTCCGGTGGTGACACATTATCGTACGCTTTAGCTGTAGAAGAAATTGGCCGTGTTTGTGGTAGTACAGGATTAAGCTATGCTGCTGCAGTTTCATTGGGAGCAAGTCCCCTTTACTATTTCGGAACAGAAAAACAAAAGAAAGCGTTCCTAACTCCTTTAGCTCAAGGAAAAGCACTTGGTTCATTCGGATTAACAGAGCCTAATGCCGGATCAGATGCAGGTGGAACAAAAACAACTGCTAAATTAGAGGGCGATGAATATATTATTAATGGAGAGAAGTGCTTTATAACTAACGCTAGTTTTGCTAAAACATTAATTGTAACCGCTGTCACAGGTAAAAATGAGAAAGGAAAAAATATTATCTCAGCGATTATCGTTCCAACAGATACAAAAGGAGTTAAAATTACTAGCAATTATGACAAGATGGGTGTACGCGGATCCGATACAGCGGAAATCGTACTTGACCAAGTACGTGTTCCAAAGGAAAATCTACTGGGTGATCCGAAAAAAGGATTTAAGCAATTCCTCTATACATTAGATGGTGGAAGAATTTCAATAGCTGCACTTGGAGTAGGTATTGCTCAAGCTTCTTTAGAAAAAGCATTAAACTATGCAAAGGAAAGAAAACAATTCGGCCAATCTATTTCTAATTTCCAATCTATCCAATTTAAATTAGCTGATATGGCAATGGAAGTAGAGCTTTCACGAAACATGGTTCATAAAGCAGCTTGGTTAAAGGATAATGATAAGCCATTTAGTAAAGAAGCAGCCTATGCAAAGCTTTTTGCATCCGAAACAGCATCTCGTGCAGCGAATCAAGCCATTCAAATTCATGGTGGGTATGGATATATGCGTGAGTATGAAGTAGAACGCTACCTAAGGGATGCAAAACTACTTGAAATTGGAGAAGGTACTTCAGAAATTCAACGTTTAGTTATCGCTAGACAATTAGGTTGCTAGTTTAGTAGGGGGAGGAAAACGTCCATGACACTTTTAAATTTTACTGTTGGAGAGCTTTTAGAAAAGCAAGTAGAATTATATCCTGATCATGAAGCCGTTATTTATCCAGAACTACACTTGAGAAAAAGCTACAAAGCATTCAATGAAATGGTGAATGAAGCAGCAAAGGGATTTATAGCATTAGGTATTGAAAAAGGAGAAAATGTAGCGATTTGGGCAGATAATAAGCCTGAGTGGCTGACAACTCAATTTGCAACCGGAAAGATGGGTGCAGTATTAGTTACTGTAAATACCAGTTATCAAGCATCCGAGCTTCACTATTTACTAGAACAGTCAGAATCGACAACGCTAATTCTCGCGGAAAGTTATAAAGGCACATCTTATATCGATATACTTAAAAAGATTTGTCCAGAGCTAGAAATGGCTGAAAAAGGTATGCTTCAATCAAAATCCTTACCAAATCTTAAAAATATAATCGTTATTGGTGAGAACACGTATTCATTTGCTTACAACTGGAATGAAGTAATGCAATATGGAAACATCATTAGTGAGCAAATGCTACTTGAACGGAAAGAAAGTCTACAAGTTAATGATGTTATTAATATGCAGTACACATCTGGCACAACTGGATTCCCTAAAGGTGTCATGCTAACACATTATAATATTGTCAATAACGGAAAGCAGATTGCTGATTGTATGGAACTGACGTCTGAAGATAGACTTTGTATTCCTGTTCCTTTTTTTCACTGCTTTGGCTGTGTATTAGGAGTATTAGCTGCTGTATCAAAAGGAACAACAATGGTTTTATTAGAACAATTCCATCCTGAGAAAGTCTTATCCGCTGTTTCTAGCGAAAGATGTACGGCACTTCATGGCGTGCCAACGATGTTTATTTCTGAATTAAATCACCCAAACTTCAAGCAATATAATTTATCTAGTCTAAGAACTGGCATAATGGCAGGGTCTACCTGTCCAATGGAAGTGATGACAAATGTAATGGAAAAGATGGGTGCAAAAGAAATAACAATTGCTTATGGACAGACAGAGTCCTCCCCAGTAATTACACAAACGAAAACAGACGATCCTATTGAATTACGCGTAAGTACCGTAGGAAAGCCACACCCAAATGTAGAAGTTAGAGTAATTATACCAGGAACAGATGATGATCAAGAAATTGGCGTACCAGGTGAGTTACTAACAAGAGGCTATCATGTCATGAAAGGCTATTATAATAATACGGCTGCAACAAATGAAGTTATAGATGAACACGGATGGTTACATACAGGTGATTTCTAAATAACCGTTATCCATCATAACGGTTATTTAGAAATCACCGGAAGAATGAAGGATATGATTATTCGTGGTGGTGAAAACATTTATCCGAGAGAAATAGAAGAATTTTTATATCAGCATCCCGATGTACTTGATGTACAAGTCGTTGGTGTTCCAGACCAAAAGTATGGGGAAGAAATTATGGCTTGGATTATCTTGCAAGAAGGTAAAGTACACACAGCAAAGGACATACAAAAATTTTGTTATGGGAAAATATCGAAACATAAAATCCCAAGATATATTGAGTTTGTCCAGGAGTATCCGATGACTGCAAGTGGAAAAATTCAAAAATATAAGCTTAAAGAGTTAGCTTTACAACAATTACAACGATAGGGGGAACCGTATGATAAACAAAATAGTTATTGCTAATCGTGGGGAAATTGCGGCAAGAGTAATCCGAACTTGCAAACAGCTAAATATACAAGCTGTTAGTATCTATTCAGAAGCAGATAAAGATGCTCCTTATGTACAAATGGCTAATGAGAGCTACTTAATAGGACCACCTAGAGTTAACGAGAGCTATTTAAATATCGAAAAAATTATTTCAGTTGCAAAAGAATGCAAAGCAGATGCCATTCACCCTGGTTACGGTTTCTTGAGTGAAAGTGATATATTTGCTGAAAAATGCGAATCGGAGGATATCATCTTTATTGGCCCAAAGAGCAAGGTTATTCGTCAAATGGGTAGTAAAATAGCAGCAAGAACCATGATGCAGCAAGCTGGTGTACCTGTAGTACCGGGCACCGAAGGAGCGGTAGCTTCTGCGGAAGAAGCAGCATCCATTGCAGAAGCTATCGGTTATCCAATCATGCTGAAAGCATCCGCTGGTGGTGGTGGTATCGGGATGCAGATGGTTCACTCGAAGGAAGAGCTTTCAAAGGCCATTGAAAACAATTCTAAACGTGCTCTGAATTTTTTTGGGGATGGCTCTATGTTTATAGAAAAAAAGGTAGAAAATGCTAGACACATTGAAATTCAAGTACTGGCAGATCATTATGGTAATGCTGTTCATCTGTTTGAGCGAGAATGTTCGATTCAACGAAGAAATCAAAAGGTTATTGAAGAAGCCCCTTCCCCGTTTATTTCCGAAAAGACAAGAAAAAACATGGGAGATAAAGCCATTCAAGCGGTTAAGACATTAGGTTATACAAATGCTGGGACCATTGAATTTTTAGTAGATGAACAAGAAAACTTCTACTTTTTAGAAATGAACACACGTATTCAAGTAGAACACCCAATAACAGAAGAAATAACCGGTATTGATATTGTAGAGAAACAGATTCAAATTGCTAATGGAGAAGCGTTAGATATAAAACAAGCTGATCTCCACTTAAACGGGCATGCAATTGAGGCACGCATCTATGCAGAAGATCCAATTACTTTCTTCCCTTCACCGGGGCATATTCATAGGTTTGAACCTCCAGAAGGAGAAAAAATAAGAAATGAAATCACGGTTTGTAACAATTATGATGTCACACCATTTTACGACCCGATGATTGGAAAATTAATTGTACATGGTCAAACGAGAAACGAAGCAATTTCATTACTTCAAACAGCTCTTCAAGAATATAAGATTGAAGGGATTAAAACAAATCTCCCCATGCTTCTTTCAATAACGAAGCATCAAGCATTTAGATCAGGAAATACAACAACAAATTTTGTAGAAACAAACTATTTAACTCAATTGAATAAAAAATAGGAGGAATAAATAATGGAATTAAAAGCATCAATGGCAGGTAGTGTATGGAAAATTACAGCGACACACGGAGAAGCGGTTGAAGAAGGACAGGATGTTGTAATCCTAGAATCTATGAAAATGGAAATACCTATTATTGCAGAGTCTTCAGGCACGATAAAGGAAATGAAAGTAGCCGAAGGAGATTTTGTTAATGAAGGGGATATTATTGCTATCATCGAATAATAATTCCGTGATAGCATCTGAAAAATTATTCGTAGGGGGGGATTTCAGTGAGTACTAGTCTAGTCAACTTAGACATCAATAACGGAGTAGCTATGGTGACTCTAAATCGACCAGAAGCAGCGAATGCAATGTCGAAAAAGTTATTGCAAGAACTGCAAGCCACCGTCCATACCATAGAACAAGATCCAACAGTCACTTGTACAGTAATTACCGGAGCTGGTCAAAAAGCCTTCTGTGCAGGTGCAGATCTGAAGGAAAGATCAGGAATGTCTAATCAGGAAGTCATTCATGCTGTGGAATATATAGGAAAAACAGTCACAATGGTTGAGAATATGTCCATGCCTGTTATTTCCGCGATTAATGGCGTTGCCTTTGGTGGTGGTTTAGAACTGGCATTAGCATCGGATATTCGAATTGCCGCTAACCATGTAAATATGGGACTCACAGAAACATCGTTGGCGATTATCCCGGGGGCAGGCGGAACACAGCGACTGCCTCGATTAATTGGTATCGGACAAGCAAAACGATTAATCTACAGTGCTCAGCGTATAAACGCGAACGAAGCATTAGCAATAGGACTAGTTGAAGAGGTAGTAAAATCAAGCGAACTTATGAATTCTGCACTTCAACTGGCAAGGGCCATCTCTAAAAACGGACCAATTGCTCTAAAACAAGCCAAAACAGCGATCAATAAGGGTGTACAAACGGATATTACAACAGGATTAATGCTGGAAAACCTTGCTTATCAGCAAACCATACCCACGCATGATAGATTAGAAGGTTTACAAGCATTTCGTGAAAAACGAACTCCAAATTACAAAGGAAACTAAAACCAGGAGGCTACAAAATGTCGTATTTGGAAGAGTTTCAAGAAAGAGTTAATAAAATTGAAAAAGGTGGTCAAGCAAAATATCATCAAAAAAATGAACAACATGGCAAATTGTTTGTTAGGGAAAGACTAAAGCGATTATTTGATCAAGATATAGACATCGAGGATGCTTTTTTCGCCAATTGTATGGATGGATCACTTCCTTCAGATGGCGTTGTTACTGGTATCGGTAAGATTAATGGTCAATCGGTATGTGTGATGGCAAATGATTCTACAGTTAAAGCTGGTTCATGGGGGAAGCGAACGGTTGAGAAAATACTACGTATTCAAGAAACGGCAGAAAAATTAGAGGTTCCGATGATTTATCTAGTTGACTCTGCTGGTGCGAGAATAACAGATCAAGTAGAAATGTTTCCAGGCAGAAGAGGAGCTGGAAGGATTTTTCATAATCAAATAAAGTTATCTGGCCGTGTACCACAGGTCTGTTTATTATTTGGACCATCTGCTGCAGGAGGAGCGTATATCCCCGCATTCTGTGATATTGTCATTATGGTTGATGGGAATGCTTCCATGTACCTAGGGTCGCCACGAATGGCAGAAAAAGTCATTGGAGAAAAGGTAACCCTTGAAGAAATGGGTGGAGCAAACATGCATTGCTCCGTTTCTGGCGTTGGTGATGTATTAGTTAAAAGCGAGCAAGAGGCAATCGAATACACACAAAAATACTTGAATTATTTTCCTGCTAATTTTAGAAAAAAGCCAAATGTCAAAACTCCCAAAGACAGCAAAAAGTTAGAGAAGCGTATTACAGATTTGATTCCAGAAAATCAGAATGCTCCTTTCAATATGCATGATTTAATAACGCACATTATTGATGAGGATAGCTTCTGTGAAATCAAGAAAAAGTTTGCTCCAGAAATAATTACTGGTCTTGCTAGAATGCAAGGAAAATCGATTGGCATTATCGCGAATCAGCCACGAATGAAAGGTGGCGTGCTCTTTCCTGATTCTGCGGACAAGGCGGCTAAGTTTATGCAGCTTTGTGATGCTTTTAATATACCATTATTATTCTTAGTTGATGTACCTGGATTTATGATTGGAACAAAAGTAGAACGAGCAGGAATTATACGACATGGAGCAAAGATGCTCGCAGCAATGAGTGAAGCAACCGTCCCGAAAATCTCCGTTATTGTTCGAAAAGCATATGGAGCGGGTTTATATGCAATGGCTGGGCCTGGATTTGAACCAGACTGTTGTTTAGCACTACCTACCGCGCAAATAGCTGTTATGGGTCCAGAAGCAGCAGTTAATGCGGTTTATGCAAATAAAATCCAAGAGCTACCAGAAGCGGAACGACCACAATTTATCAAAGAAAAACAAGAAGAATATAAGGAAAATATTGATATATATCGACTTGCTTCAGAGATGGTAATTGATGCGGTTATTGAACCAGAGCAATTAAGAGAAGAATTGATTAAACGTTATTCTATCTATGATTCGAAGAACGTTACCTTTACCGAGAGAAAACACGGTGTATATCCAGTATAATAGATTATCAAGACAGAGAGACTGATGCTCTCTGTCATTTTTATAGATTGCTTGAATGTTTTCGCTATATCTCTTGGAACATGAGAAACAAGCATGCTTTTGTTAACCAACAAAACTTCTAATCTTAGTTTTCGAATATCTGTGTCAAATGACTTACCTCAAGCATATACTAACATAATCATGGAAATGAGTTTATTGTAATATTATTATGTAAACTTAAAGCGTCTTTTTTCAATTTTATCCGTTTAGATGATATTCTAAAAGGAACTGAAATCGAGAAAAGGGGGAGGACGTATAGTGGATGAGCGACTTTTTCGAGATGTAATGGGGCAATTTGCAACAGGTATAACAATTATATCCACCAATTATCATGAAGAAATAGTAGGCATGACAGTAAATGCTTTTATGTCTGTATCTTTAGATCCTAAATTAATAGCTGTTTCGATTGATGAAAAAGCTAGTATGTATAAAAAGCTTCAGGAAACGATGCAATTTGGAATTAGTATTTTAACTGATGAGCAAAAGGATTTATCAAAAATATTTGCCAGACAAAAAGCAAAAGACAGAGAAGTACCATTTATACAGCAGGGAGATGTTCCAGTCATAGAAGGATCATTAGCAACGATGGCTTGTCATGTAAAGGAAACGGCTAAGGCTGGAGATCACTTAATCTTTATAGCTGAGGTAACAGAAATAAAGTCTAATGAGGGGGAACCGGTCATTTTTTATGGTGGTAACTATCGCCAGCTATATTAACATACTTATTAAAAATAGTTACTTACTGACTCGACAGTGGGTAGCTATTTTTAATAAGTATAATTATTCTGTAAAAGTTAATAACAGTAAAGAGATTATCGACTTAATGGAGGTACTTACGATGCAGGTAAAAGACTTTATGATAAAAGATGTGATCTATGTTACACCAGATACCACTATGAAAGAATTATTACAGCTATTGACTGTTAATAAAATAGGTGGTGCACCTGTAATAGATACAGCTGGCAAGCTTTTAGGTATGATTACTGACGGAGATGTCATACGATATCTGCAGCCAAGAGGGAGGACAGTATATGATTTATATGCCCACGTAATGATTGACAAGATTCAAAATCTCCAGCAAAATATTGATGCTGCATTATCAAAACCTGTTACCGAACTTATGCGTAAAAAACAAATTATTACGGTACACCCTGAATCAGACTTGGAAGAAGCTGTTAAAATATTTTCTGCGCATGCATTTAAGAAAATTCCCGTTGTAACAGACGAACAGATTGTCATAGGAGTCATTAGCCGGGGAGATGTCATACGATATATAGCGTCACGATTAGTTGAGAAAACAAAGGATAATTCCTTATAGGAAGTAGAAATATAGATGCTTATCTCGTATAATAGACGCTAGTATATGGATAAGGGAAGCGTGAAAGGAAATGAGTAGTTTGAAGACAATAGATGCGACACAACGTAGTTTGTATCAGCTAGCAGCTATATATCAAAAAATGATTGAACATAAAGATGTACACCATGCCGAGAAAATTTTAGAGCTCTACGATAAATTCAAAAAACAAGAATTAATGATCTGCTTTGCTGGTCACTTTTCTGCTGGAAAATCATCGATGATAAATGCGTTATTAAAACAGGATATTTTACCCAAAAGCCCCATACCAACAAGTGCAAATATTGTAAAAATAGAATCCGGTAATGGGACAGTACGGCTACATTTTCATCATGATGCACCAGAGGAGTATCAAGAGCCCTTTGACATGGAATTAATCAAGCAATATTCCATGGATAAAGATAAGATTAAAAAAATTGAAATAAGTACATCTGAGCAGCTTTTGCCGAACGGAACCGCCTTAATTGACACGCCAGGTATCGACGCGGCAGATGATGCAGATAGACTAATGACAGAATCATCGCTTCATTTAATTGATGTCCTATTTTATGTGATGGATTATAACCATGTACAATCTGAAGTGAATCTTCAATTTTTAGCAGGATTACATGAGAAATCTATACCGTTCTATGTCATCATTAATCAGATAGATAAACATGATGAAAACGAATTATCATTTCAGTCATTTGAAACAAGCATTAAACAAACGTTTGATTTATGGGACATTCAACCAATCGCTATA
This sequence comes from Virgibacillus salarius, assembly GCF_039521925.1. Classification (NCBI taxonomy): domain Bacteria; kingdom Bacillati; phylum Bacillota; class Bacilli; order Caryophanales; family Bacillaceae; genus Virgibacillus; species Virgibacillus salarius. Next base: position 37,916 of record NZ_BAAACY010000017.1, read on the forward strand.
TTCTATTCCTCTCTCGTAGAATCAACTGCACAAAATAATCAGTTTGAGGATATAAAGCATACACTCCATTCTTTATTGACTATAAAGAAAGGTGAATTACTGCAGCATAATCATGCTGCTCACGTACTCGTCAAAGAACATGAGACGTTTCTTGAATTGCAATATGAAGAAAAACTAGCACCGTACCGCGTGCCACCTGAGCATCAACAAGAAGTTAAAAAAATAAAACAGATAGAGCAGAAAATTACGAATCTCCAACAAAATATTGAACATGTAAAACGTGATTTTTTTGATGAATTACATCAAACACTGAAGAATGCATATCTCATGCCAGCGAATCTACGTGATTCTGCTAAATTATTTTTGGAATCACAACAAAGCCATTTTAAAATTGGCCTTATTGGCTCAAAGAAAAAAACCGAAGAAGCACGACAACAGCGAGCAACAGATTTTCTGTCCAATTTAGAAAAAGTCGAAAGTGCGTCATTGCAGTGGAAATTACGTGACAAGTGGAGCGAGTTATTACAGCGTTACCAGATCGAAGATACGGATTTACAGGAACAATTGCAACATTTCTCCATTTCTCTAACTTATAAGGATCTCGTTAATCTTATTAAACAAGGAGCTACAATAAACGGAGATTATGTAATTAATTATACCAATGATCTTTCAGGAGAAATAAAGCGAAAATACAAGCAACAAGCAAATCAATTATGGAATACAATGGAGACACATCTCCATCAGCATAATACGGAGACAATTAATGCTTGTAATAAGCAACTAAATGAACTGAAAGAAACCCAAAGCATAGTGGCAAACTATGTAATAATCGAAGAAGAGCTTGAAAAGAAAAAAATGGCAGTCCATCATTTATTGAAAGCAGATCATAAATCGGAATGTGCTGTTAAAGAGATTGAAGATAGGCTTCTGATGAAAGAGCAACGAATAAAGCGAGGGAAAAAGCCGTTATTGGAAATTTGTGAACAAAAACCTGAGAGAGAAGAAGAAAAGGCAGATAATGAAAATACTGGAATGAATAAATCCATGGATTCTATGGATACAATGATTCAGGCATTATCCCAATCATCGGCAGCAATTCAAGGATTACCAGGCTTTGATTCCCTAGTTAATGACTTGCAGCAAAAAAAGCAACGTTTACAACATAGATCTTATACAATTGCTTTATTTGGAGCATTTAGTGCTGGTAAATCTTCCTTTGCAAATGCCCTGATAGGTGAACAAGTACTACCCGTATCTCCAAATCCTACAACTGCAACAGTAAATCGAATTAATCCAGTGACGGATACGTATAAGCATGGTACAGTATTAGTGAAGGTGAAGGATGAAGCGTCATTAATTAAAGATATCCATTCTATCACGAAAAAGTTTTCACCTAAAGCTACCAAGCTGGAAGAACTTCTTGAGTGGATAAGAGCAGAAGAACTGTTTAATAACGAACTTTTAAGCAATACGTATCAATCCTATTTAAAGGCAATGCTAACAGGCTTTAACGACATACAATCAACGATTGGAGAAAAGCTTACTTTATCTATAGACGAATTTCCGATTTACGTGACCGATGAATCGAAGGCATGTTATCTAGAATCCATTGATCTTTATTATGATTGTGAACTAACGAGACAGGGCATTAGTCTAGTGGATACTCCTGGTGCTGATTCTGTCAATGCACGTCATACTAATGTAGCATTTGATTATATTAAGCATGCAGATGCGATTCTTTATGTTACCTATTATAACCATGCTTTAAACCGTGCCGATAAGGATTTTCTGATGCAGCTCGGCAGAGTAAAAGAGGTATTTCAGCTTGACAAAATGTTTTTTATTGTAAATGCAGCTGATCTAGCAAAGGATGAACAAGAGCTCCAAGTCGTTTGTTCTTACGTTAAAGAGCAATTACTTAAGCTCGGAATACGATTCCCTAGACTATATCCAGTATCTAGTCGTCAATCACTTCAAGAAAAGCAAGCGCATATCCAACTAAATGAGAAAATGAATCATTTTGAAGCGGCTTTCTATCATTTTATTCATGATGACTTGACACATTTAACAGTAGCATCAGCACTATGGGATATGAAGCGAGCATACCAGCAATTAAATCACTATATAGAATCACAGAAGCTGGACCAAAGTGAAAAGGCAGCATGGAAACAGTCTATGCTTGCAAAGAAAGACCGATTACAGCATGAAATGAAACATATAAATATAAACCCAGATACCAATAAAATCAATCAAAAAATAGAAAAACAGCTCTATTATGTGCTCGAGCGTATCGGAATTCGATTTCACGACATGTTTAAAGAAATGTTTAATCCGACAACGATTACAGAAACAGGCAAGTTTGCTAAAATGCAATTATGGGACAGCCTACAAAATCTAATAACCTATTGTGGGCAGGAACTTATTCGTGAATTACAAGCAGTTTCATTACGAATCGAATCACTTGTCGAAAAATTAGCGAAGGAAGTTTTTGCAACAATTCGTAAAACGGGTAAAGAGATTGATGACAGCTTTATTCTTCCGAATATAGAAATAAAGGAACTAGTTACACCAACCTATTTAGAGGCGTTTTCAGATATCGATGTGCAAGAATTCGAGCGTGCATTGGCGACATTTAAAAATACGAAGTCCTTCTTCGAGAAGAATGAAAAAGAATTGATGAAAGATGAGATTTATCGTGTCTTTAAACCGTTTATAAAACAATATCTTGAAGCAAGTAAACAGGTTATGGTTTCATCCTATTCTGAGCAATGGGCTGAGATTATTGATTTGATGAAAAAACAGCTTTTCCTTCAGTGGGATAATTATATGAATAGTTCGCTAGAAATGATGACTTCTAACATATCACTAGCGGAGCTTAAGAATACGAAACAAAAACTAGCATCAATACTAGAGCTTTTTGAAACGAGGGAAGGATGACATGGTAAAACAAAAGATTCTACTTGTTGATGGTATGGCCCTATTATTTCGCGGCTTCTTTGCCACAGCATTTAGAGGAAACTATATGAAAACGAGTAAAGGAATTCCGACAAATGGAGTATATCAATTTTTACGCTATTTCCTAGATGCAGTTAATACCTTTGAACCAACTCATGTCATTTGCTGCTGGGATATGGGAAGTAAAACGTTTCGCACAGAAATGTATGAAGGCTATAAAGCGAATCGTGATGAACCACCCGTAGAACTGATTCCACAATTTGATTTAGTAAAGGAAGTTGTAGATAGTTTCGATATGCCTAATATAGGAATGGAGAATTTTGAGGCTGATGATTGTATTGGTACGCTAGCACGCGCATATGCCATAGAGGATGAGGTAACCATTTTGACAGGAGACCAAGATATTCTACAGCTGGTAGATCATGGTATCCGTGTTGCTATCATGAAAAAAGGACTAGGAAATTACGAGATCTTTGATCATGGTAATTTCATAGCTAAAAAAGGCATTTCACCTAAGCAAATAATTGATCTAAAAGGATTGATGGGGGATGCTTCTGATAATTACCCTGGAGTTAAAGGGATTGGTGAAAAAACGGCATTAAAATTAATTCAAGAACATGGTTCAATCGATGATATATTAGCAAATATGGATAAGCTTCCAAAGGGGGTACAAACGAAGATTAATGCAAACCTGGACATGCTCCATTTGTCAAGGAAGCTTGCTGAAATCAAATGCGATGTACCGATTAGCTGTGGACTTGACGACGCTTTATGGAATTACGATAAAAAGAAAATTACAACTAAATTTCAGTCATTAGAATTTAAAAATCTGGAAAAGTTAATGTAAGACACGTTGGCATCATTGACATTTCGGTATTTATGTGAAATCTGGCTAGTAACTTTTTCATGAAAGCACTATTACAGTTACGTTTACTTAAGGATAACTCACGAATACGTGGGTTATTTTTATTCCATTTTAGTTATAATAGCGTTTATGTAAAGAAATAATTCGGATTATATTTGAAATACTAAGAGTAATATAAGGAAAGGATGGAATCATCTCTTGTTTCATATAGAAAACGTGAAAGTAAATGGAATTATCGAAATAGATCATTTAAGCATTGAAGCAAATAAAGTAACCTGTATTATAGGAAAAAGTGGTAGTGGAAAATCAACGTTTCTTCGATTAGTAAATCATTTAATTTCTCCAAACGAAGGTAATATTTACTTTAAAGGGAAGAACCTTTCAGAAATGGATCCCGTACAATTACGTCGATATATTACAATGGTACCGCAAACGCCTGTTATCTTTGATGGAACAGTTCGAGATAATTTACAAATCGGTCAAAAGTTATCCGGGCAACGTGTTTCTACTGATGAAGAATTAGACAGGTGCTTACATCAGCTGGATTTACATAAAACATTGGCAGCACAAGCAGGTGAATTATCGGGGGGAGAAAAACAGCGACTTGCTTTAGCGCGAGCAATGCTATTAGATGCTGAAGTTTTTTTATTGGACGAGCCATCATCAGCGCTGGATCACACAACAGCCTCCAAGGTCATACACGCTTTTGTTGACTTCATTAAAACCACAAATAAAACCTTAATCATGATAACCCATGATTTAGCACTTGCTCAAGAGCTAGCGGATACAATGATTGATATGAATCGATTTAGTAAGTCTGTCGTTGCAGGAGGTGTGTCCAAATGAATGAGTCCAGTGCAATGGATTTAACACTGTGGCAGTTATTATTTGCCTATGTATTTATTGTTATATTATGGGTTATTGTGCGAGTTAAACGAATTCCTCGAGAGAAGATAATTATTATCTCAACATTACGCATGACAGTACAATTAATTTTAGTTGGATATTTACTAATGGTTGTTTTTGAACAGCCTCATCCGATCATAACATTGATTATTGTCTTATTCATGCTTGGATTTGCTATATATAATGTATACAAACGTGCGAGTGTAACCATTAGCCTTTCTATAAAGAAAACAATAGGATTAGCGATGTTTTTAGGTATCGTAATTAGCTTAATTTACTTCTTATTTGTCGTATTACAATTAGATCCTTGGTATGATCCACAATTCTTTATTCCAATTGGTGGGATGATTATCGGTAACGCAATGACAGGAATAACATTAGGTGTCAATCAGTTACTTATCGGAATTAAAGAGCAAAGAGAGAAGGTAGAAGGTGCTTTAATGTTAGGAGCTACACCAAAGGATGCTTCAGATTCCATTATTAATCAAGCATTCGATTCAGCAATGCTTCCAACCATTAACTCGATGGTAGGTATGGGAATCGTTTTTTTACCTGGAATGATGACTGGACAAATTATTGCTGGTGCATCTCCGGTTAGTGCAGTAAAATACCAGATTGCGATTATGCTGGGCGTGGCGGGTACCGTTTCTATTACGGTTGTAATCTTTTTACATTTAGCCTATAAGACATTTTTTAATCACCGTGCACAGCTAAAACCATTTAATGAATAAATAATATAGCATTATATGAGTCAAGTTTCATTTAGCAATTTTTGAATAAAGAAATTAATAAAAGCCGGAGCCTGCATTTATGCTTACAACTCCAGCTTTTATTTTTGTTTATAATTCAGTATTAATTTGAAAGGTCACACCAAATTTGTCGGTTACATCACCAAAGCCTGGGCTAAAAGGTTGCGCTGCAAAAGGCGTATTGACTATACCATCTTGCTGTAGATTTTCAAAAAATCGTTTTGATTTTGCCACATCATTCGTTGTAATACAAATTGTTACTTGTTTGCCCTTTTCAACAGTGGAACCATCAGGCACATCTGAAAACATAAGCTCCGTCTCACCTACTTGTAAATTTGCGTGTGCCACCAGATCCTTTTGATCATCTGTAAATGTATTGGGTATGTCCGGCATATCTCCATAAGTAATAATGCTCAAGACCTTAGCATCGATTGCTTGCTCATAAAACTGTATTGCAGCCTTTACATTACCTTCCATATTTAGATAAGGGCTAAGTTTCACTGTCATATAAGCAACTCCTTTATTTTTATTCTTTCATTGTAATATAAAAGTGATGCTTTAATTTCTTTTCGTTTGCTATATTAATACAAGAAATGAAATTAGAACCTTATTTTCATTATGCAGCTTCGTTTAAGGGAAGTCGATTTAACAGGTTAGCCGCAATTATAATAAATAGATAGTAGAGAGTAACCACCTTATAAGAAACAGATAAACAAGGATAAATATCCAAGCTACAAAGATCATACCTTTATGTATTGGCATGATCTTTTATCCATAACTCAAAATAATATAAACGACGTGCATAATAAATATAAAAGATATAAGGTTATCTTTTATTCAGGTTATCCGATAGGCAAAGTTGGAAAAATGGTTACAATCCCATTATAATATAATGGAATACCCTATTGTAGAAAACTTTTATTAGCCTTACGCATAATGAAGTAGAAAGACTTCGTCAAATAAACGTATATGTATACAAAGGTGGTTTTAATAACATGCGAGTCGTTAACAACGTTAGTGAACTTATAGGTAATACCCCTATGGTGAAATTAAATAAGGTCGTACCAAAAGGTGCAGCAGATGTGTATGTGAAATTGGAACAATATAATCCAAGTAGAAGTGTGAAGGATCGTGCTGCCTATAATATGATAAAAATCGCCGAAGAAAAAGGATTGATTCAACCAGGAGATACAATAATTGAACCAACCAGCGGAAACACTGGAATTGGTTTAGCTATGAATGCTGCCGCTAAAGGATATAAAGCGATCATTGTAATGCCAGATAATAGTACCGAGGAAAGAAGAAACATTTTACGTGCCTATGGTGCAGAAGTAGTCTTGACTCCAAGTGAAGAAAAAATGCCTGGTGCAATAAAAAAAGCATTAGAATTGCAAAAGGAAAATCCAGGGAGCTATATTCCTCAACAATTTGAAAACGAGGCTAATCCAGATATTCATCGAACAACTACGGCAATCGAAGTATTAGAACAAATGAATGATGAATTAGATGCATTTGTATGCACAGCAGGAACCGGGGGAACGGTAACAGGAACAGGGGAAGCATTAAAAGAAAAAATTTCTAATCTGCACATTGCCGTTGTGGAACCTAAAGGCTCACCAGTACTTTCAGGTGGGAAACCAGGTAAGCATAAATTAGTCGGAACAAGCCCTGGGTTTATTCCAGATATCTTGAATACAGATATCTATGATGAAATCTTACAAATCGCCGATGACGATGCCGTTTCGATGTTTAAGCAAATTGCTCAACAAGAAGGAATATTTATTGGTTTATCCGGTGCTGCAGCCGTACATGCAGCAATCCAAGTTGCTAAAAAGCTTGGAGAGAATAAGAAAGTAGTCTGTATAGCACCTGATTCAGGTGAGCGATATTTGAGCATGAACCTTTTTAACTAATTAAATATTTATAAAAACCAATCATCAGTTTATGATGATTGGTTTTTAATATGATAATATAAAATCAGGAGAACTGGGATTTTTGCTTGCGTATCTATTGACATAAATACTTATCCCAGAATAACACGAAATACATTAATGGGGGAAACTTGTGTCAAAGAAGATTATTTTTTTAATAAGCAGTACATTCGTAACATGTGCAACGCTCGCTTTTATCGAACATGGTTTAACCATAAATTATACTATAAAAACAATTAGTAAGATCAGCTTATTTTTCTTGAATATATGGCTCTATAGTAAATTATTCCAAGGGTTCCGTTTTACTGACGTTCTAAGTATGAAGAAACTAAGTCGCCGGGACTGGCTTCATTTACTTTTATTAGGGACACTATCTGCAGGAATTGTATTATTTGCTTATTTAATGCTACAGCCATTCTTCGATATACGTGAAATAAAGCATGATTTAACAAATCGATTAGGTATCACAGCAACTGGGTTTATTTTTGTTGGTATTTACGTTACATTGATTAATTCATTATTAGAAGAATATTTTTTTCGTGGGTTTATTTTCTTTCAGCTTCCACGAAAGCTCGGTTACATTATTAGCCCGTTATTATTCGCATCCTACCACATTCCCATGATTGCTTTATGGTTCAACAAGTTCTTAATTGCAGCATGCTTCATTGGTCTTTGGTTGATTGCGATCATTTTTCATAAAGTAAATGAAAAAAATAAAACCATATGGTTTTCATGGATTATTCACATTTGTGCTGATATTATGATCATTATCATAGGAATGACTTTATTTTTCTGATATACATTGAAGTAAAAAGGGGATTATGATGCGAGGCGATCGACTATTATCCATTCTTATACAACTACAAGCATATGGGCAGATTACTGCAAAGGAATTGGCGGAAAGACTTGAAGTATCTGAGCGAACCATCTATCGAGATATGGAGGCACTTAGCAGTTCAGGTATACCAGTAGTAGCTGAACGAGGACAAAATGGCGGATGGTCGTTATTGGAAAATTATCGTACTACATTGACAGGTTTAACAGAAGAAGAAATGCGCGCTTTATTTATTTCAACATCCCCACATCTACTAGAGGATTTAGGATTATCAAAGACTTCTAAAAATGCAAGAAGTAAACTTATTGCCTCCATTCCGTCTATTTATCATAAAAATGCAGAAGAAATCTGGAATTGTATTCATATTGATACAAGTGGGTGGAGAAACCGACAAGAAAAAAATGCATACTTTGATGTGCTGAAACAGGCGATATGGAATTGCAATCAATTATTATTAGGTTATGAACGTCTGGATGGATCCTCTGGTCATCAACTAGTCAACCCGCTCGGACTAGTAGCAAAGGGGAGCAAATGGTACTTAGTTGCCTTGAAAAATGAGGATGCGTTTCGTAACTATCGTGTGTCTCGAATAACTTCTGCTGAAATCTTAGATGTGCAATTTAGTAGACCAAAAGACTTTCATCTCGCTAGCTATTGGGAAACATCGACAAAAGCTTTTATGGATACACTTCCTACATATGAGGTTTGTGTTGATGTAGATCCGTCCATTCTACCTAGACTAGCATTCACCAATCGGTTTATGAAGAAAATCGAAACGAAAAGCAATAAAAAAGGAGGCTGGATACGAGTAAAGCTTACATTTGATACAAAGGATGAAGCGGTTGGCTATATTTTGAGTTTTGCAGATAAAATAAAAGTAGTGGAGCCAGTAGATCTCAGTGATCAAATTATTCACCAAGCAAAAGCAATTATTTCCCTTTCCAAAAGCAAATAATCGGTTCAATAAACGCAATTTATTTCACGTGCTCCATATCAGAAAAAAACGGAATCTTACTCTGATTTAAAATAACTAAATCTAGCAGGAGAACAGAGAGAGTATAACGAAATAATAATGTGGAGGAGAGATATGTGTTTTTCAACAACCTGCATTATCGCTTTATATCACTTTTGGAATGATAGTATTGCTATTGTTACTAACTTTGGAAAATTATTAAAAAAAGAAATACATATCATTTACCTTCAAGTATTTTATTAACTCTACTCGTCTTTATACAACCTATTTATTGGCTTGGTTCGAGCGTTCCCTTTTAGCTTATATGTTTTTCATTCAAGCTAAAAATGTAGCTCTACGTATAGTCACAGGTGTACTGCTTATCCGGGGATTAACGCATCGGGACAACAAAATAAAGAAAAGGGGGCAAGCATCATGAAAGTGCAGTTAACACCAATGAATCAAGAAACATTCGATCATTACTATAAAAATTCAGTGAAAGAATATGCCAATCAACATGTTCAAGCAGGAAATTGGAAAGAGGAAGATGCTTTACAAAAAGCGGAAAATCAGTTTACAGATCTATTACCAGCAGGTTTAGAAACAAATAATCAGAAACTATTTTCTATCGTGCATAATGAACAAAATGTCGGCATCTTATGGATTAACGGGCAGGAGAAACAAGCCTTTATTTATGACATACATTTGGATGATAATCAACAAGGAAGAGGACTAGGTAAAGCTACCATGGAGGCACTAGACGCTTATGCAATTTCGTATAACATTAAACAAATCGGATTACATGTTTTTGCTCATAATCATCGCGCCATTTCTCTTTATAAGAAAATGGGCTATCATATGACAGGTCACCATATGGCTAAACGAGTTGATATATAATCCTTTAAAAGGAAGGGCGGTATACATGTGACAAGCTTTCATAAAGGTTAGATTGTCAACCTTAACGGTGCTCCTCGATCAGGGAAGACAAGCATCGCTCAGGCTATGCAACGTAAATCACCAGAATTATGGATAAATATCGGAATGGATACATATATAAACATGACTCCAGAAAAAATTCTTCCTGGAATTGGTTTGCGTCCAGGTGGTGAACGTTCTGATCTTGAGCCAATGATTAAAAAATGTATATCACTATGCACCTATCGATTGCAATACATAGTCAAGCTGGAATAAATGTAAGAAGCAGTTATTAACCAAAAATAGCTAACAACTACAGCTTTCCCGCTATCGAAAACAGATGAGTAGAAACAGGAGATGAATAAGATTTGTCAAAAATAAATGTTAATACCTATCAAGATAAAATAAAGAACAATTTAAAATCGGATTGTGAAAATTGTTTTGGACTATGTTGTGTAGCATTACCGTTTGCAAAGTCAGCAGACTTTGCACGGAATAAAAATGCAGGGACACCTTGTTCCAATTTGCATTCAAATTTTAATTGCGCTATACATAAGACCTTACGAAACGAAGGGTTCCGCGGATGTTCTGTTTTTGAATGCTTTGGGGCGGGACAAAAGGTTTCACAACATACTTTCTCAGGAATTGATTGGAATTCTTCTGAAGTATTAGCTTCGCAAATGTTCACCGTATTCCCCATTATGCAACAGCTTCAGGAAATGCTATGGTATTTGTCACAAGCAATCGATATAGAACCTTCATTACCATTTAAAAGTGATCTAATAACTATGTTTACAGAAACGGAACAACTTACATTTTATGAGGCGAATGAAATATTAACAATAGATATACAAACTCATCGTGATAAGGTTAATGATTTACTACAACAGACAAGTGCAATTATTCGTTCCAATGCGCAACGTAACTTTGGAATAGCACAAAAAAAGGATAAGCAAAGGGCTGATTTCATAGTGGCTAATTTTTATAAAGCAGATCTAAGAGGTGAAAACTTGCGAGGTGCTTTATTTATTGCTGCCGACCTCCGTGAAGCAGATTTAAGAGGATCTGATTTGATAGGTGCGGACTTAAGAGATGCAAATATACAAGGTACTAATTTAAGTGAAAGCTTATTTATCACTCAACCTCAGCTAAATGCAGCAAATGGCGATGCAAGTACAAAAATCCCTTCTTTTCTCCATCGACCAAGTCATTGGGAATATGAGATCGATCGTTAAGGTAACATATTCCGGTTAACGATCGATTTTCATAACAAGTCGGTTATTCATACTTCTTATAAACTAAAATGCTCTAAGCTTTTATCAACAATATCTTGGTTTATCCCAATGTACCGTAGCGTGATGTCAGGTGATGAATGATTAAAGATATCTTGCAATAAGGCTACATCTTTATTTACTGTATAATGCCAATAACCAAAAGTCTTCCTTAAACTGTGCGTGCCAAAATCCTTGATACCAACATTGTTAGCTGCACTACTTAAGATCTTATAAGCTTGTATCCGCTTAATAGGTAAGTCCGTTTTATGAGAAGGGAATAGATATTCCTCGTCGTGCTTACCTGTTATATAATCTGCTATAATTCCCCGTAATTCTGCTGGTAATAGGAATCTTTTACGATTCCTAGTTTTTGTTTCTTTCAAAACAATGTGTGTTTTTCCGCGAACATCATAAACACGTAATGGTAAAATATCGCTAATACGTAACCCTGTGTTGATACCCATGACGAACAAAAAATAATTACGATATGATTTCTTCTTTAACTCTTGCTTCATCGCTTCAATTTTTAATCGATCTCGAATTGGTTGAACCGTTTGCATGCCTTTACTAATTAAAGCATGGAAATCTGATTTAATTTCAGAGATTCGTCTTGGATCTCTGAGCTTTGATTTGTTTAAATCCTCGATCTTTCGGTTTAGTTCATATTCGCCATACTTTTCAAGAAGATAGATATGTTCCCCTTTTGTAAGAAAAACATAATCTCCAAACTTCATTTTCTCCATTGTGATTCCCCTCCTCTTAAATAGAAGTAATTTGAAGGACTCTCAGACGAAGCGAAATATACCTTTGCGACCAATCCCTTTATTCGCTTCCATACAATCCTTTATTTATATCTTTTTTTTAGATAGATCCCTCAAATAATTACCATATATTTGAAGAACGTTTCCACTCGATATGTATAATTACATTTTTATACATAGGTTATATAAAAGGTTCATTAACTATTGTAACAAGCTTTCATTGATTTTCATAATGAAACAAAATATGTATTTTGTTTCATTACATAATTTTACGTGATTGAAAGAAACGTAAGCCTTGTAAGATCGTTTAAATAGTTACGTTACCATGTTTTTATAGCTTGATTTATTTCATCAATAGCTACATGTTCAATTGACGCATCTGTTAATTGATATTTTTGTTTAAGCTTCAATATCCGCTCTACGCTTTGATCAATACGCATTTCAGTGATCTCATCCGCTTGTACTGCGTACTTAATTCCATTAATCACTGACTCAGCATTATCATAGTCGTGGCAAACAAGAATTAGATCACTACCTGCTTTAATCGATTGCACTGCAGCTTCGCCTATATCGTAATTATCTTGAATCGCTCCCATAGTCATATCATCTGCAACGACTACACCATTAAAATCTAACTCTTCTCGTAACAAACCAGATATGATCGTTTTTGACATGGAAGCAGGGGAATCATTATCATACGCTGTTACAAGTAGATGACCAACCATAACTGCATCTGCTCCTTTAGTAATCGCTCGTTGAAATGGCAGTAACTCTACCTGCATTAATCGAGATTTAGGATGATCAATCGTTGGCAACTGAATATGTGAATCGCTAGTTGTATCACCATGTCCGGGAAAGTGCTTGACAACAGAAATGACTTGTTCCGACTGCATCCCTTTCATTTGAGTAATTCCAAAATCACTTACTTTAGCCGGACTTGATCCAAAGGAACGATCGCCAATCACAGGATTATTTGAATTACTATCGATGTCCAGTACAGGAGCAAAGTTGATATTAAAGCCAAGTGAGGCAACCTTCATAGCAATTACTTGACCAGTATGATAAGCCCAATTCAAGTCGGCAGAATCACCAATCTCTCTACTAGCAGGTGTTGATAGGAACTCTTCTGGCATTCGCGAGACACGCCCGCCCTCTTCATCAATACCGATAAACAAAGAAGCAGGGTTGTTCGCATTACTCTTTTTTAAGTTATTAATTAGTTGCTTAGCCTGTTGAACGGATTCAAGGTTCTTCGTAAATAAAATTGCGCCACTAACATGTTGCTGTTGAATTAACTTCTTAATTCTCCTATCCATTGAGGTACTATCGACGCCAACCATTACAAGTTGTCCGATCTTCTCTTTTAAAGACATCTTGTCAATAGTTGCTTGAATGGGTGAATGAGGGGTTATCTTCTTGGTTATATCAATGGTATGTCCACTGTTTTCGAAAACAGTAGTAGGGGATACGCCCTTAACCTTGCTCCAATTATATGAGGTCAGCAACAATGCGAATAGCAAACATAGTCCAGTCGCCTTCAACAGAGAGTTGGATTTCATCCGTGTCATCCTCCTTTTAATCATTGCTATGATTAAACGAGCAAAAATAGTAATAGATGCTTTTAGTTTATGTACATTTCGCACTGCTATTTAGGAAATCTATATGCTAACAGCGATCTCTAACTACTTTTTCCCTAAATGTATAAAAATGAAGCTAACAACCATGTTAAATGTTAGGAGGTGGTTAACGATGGGAAAAGATCGTCAAGAAAAGAAGCTACGAGAGAGCGGACGCGTGGAATCAGATCGTGATGTAGGGCTACGTTATAAAGGCTCTACAAAAATGTCAAGTCCCGAAGAAGCTAGAAGATTAAATGATGGAAAAAAATAGCTGGAAATACAGCGACTTGAATCGATTATTCGTTATGAAATAGATAGGAACTCAACCCTATAATAAACATGATCCAAGATACAAAACGTATATATTTGCGATATCGGTTAAAAACGCGAGCTTACAATGTAATAGGTCGCGTTTTTTATGTACTATAGAAGTATAAGAAACGATTACGATTTGATGAATGAAAAAGATGAATAGACTAATGTATACTATAATAACAACTAGATGTATTCTTCTTATTCACAGCTTCTTTAGAATATATAAGGATGCCCCAATGTAATTGTCATTTTCATTTACTATACTTAACTTTCCAAGGGGATTATATTCCATATAAAAAATATCACATCGAATTATTAAGAAGTTTTTAGAATGCTTGCTATTCTTTATAGAGCCGAATACAACTACAGCAGCGTGAAATAAGGAAAGTTATTTATTACCGATACATACTTGAAATAAAAAAATGAAAAGGATACCTATTAATACAGGCATACTTGAATTTAGGCTGAAAAATACTTAAAAAACAACAAGAGAAGAAGGGGGTATATACATGTTGCCTAAACAATATTTTACGATTGGCGAGATGGCAAAACTACATCATATATCAGAATCTACGTTACGTTATTATGATGAAAAGGATATCTTTAAACCTAACATGGTTGATCAGCAAACAAATTATCGATATTATACGTTAGACCAATTTTCCATGCTTGATACAATAAAATTTTTAAGAAATTTAGATATTTCACTACAGGATATTAAGCATTTCATGGCCAATCGAACGCCAAATACGGTTTTACATATGTTAGAAAAACAGGCCCAACGCTTACAAGAACAGAAAAATAAGATTGAATTTATGCTAGAAAAAATGAATGATAAAGCAGAGATGATTAAACAATCACTGCAAGCTTCTCCGCGCTCAGTTTGGTTTACGACCATTCCTTTAAGACATATTATTTCAATGCCAGTAGCTCCAGATGCATCAGACGAAATGTTCGACTATTATATTAATTCATTGCAAAACCAGCTATTAATGAAAGATTTTTCTCTTTTCTCAGGAGACATAGGTATAACAATTAAACAAGATTCATTAAGCATTCAACAAACACCTCAAATCAATGATGTGTTCATTATACTTCATCATGTGCCTAATAACATGGAGGATCTATCAACAATAATCGCTGAAAATTATGCATGCATACATCATATTGGACCATATGACAATATTACGGAGAGCTATGAGATCCTACTATTAGAAATCCAACAGCGCGGCTATGAAATCATAGGTAATGGAATTGAGTTAATGATCATTGACTTAGCTGTAACCGGAAACCAAGAAGAGTATGTAACGGAAATACAAATCCCAGTAAAAGCAAAGACTTAACACGTAACCTGTGTAAAGGGGAAAGGACCAAGCTAAGATCTCATTCACCAAGACTATCTATGAGGCCTAGAAGGAAATAGAGGAAACATGTTTTCACGACATAGAAATAACTAAATTTTTCAGTGATTTTATATATACCAAATGTTAAAATAAATGAAGATAATTATACAATTATAAGATTATAAATAGAAGGGAGTGATATAATTGCTATCATCTCAAAGACTATTATTTCGAAGATATGATAATAATGATTTTCCATTTCTGATGTCATTGTTAAGCGATCCAGCGGTTATCCAATTTATTGGGAATGGCAAGCCAAGAGATGAAAATGAGGGAAAGAAGTTTTTAAGTTGGATTTATCGTACGTATGAGTCTAATAAAAACATGGGCTTAATGGTATTAGTGAATAAAGCAGATAACACGCTGATCGGTCATGCGGGATTAGTTCCACAAACGATTGATAGTAAAGAGGAAATCGAAATAGGCTACTGGATATCTCGTGAGCACTGGGGGAAAGGATATGCAACAGAGGCAGCACATACATTATTAGAACATGGAACTAAACATCTACAGCATGAACGATTTATTGCTCTTATCCAACCTGATAATTTTGCCTCTCAACATGTAGCACAAAAAATAGGGATGTCATTAGATAAAAAGCTCGTATTGAACGGTCAGGACGTACATGTATATTCAAAGTACACATAACCATGCTGGGTGACGTTACTATCGCGTGAATGAAAGATGGTAACATCTAGGTATCACTGCCAACGTTGCTGATCAATGGATAGAAGCCAAAATTAACATTAATTGATAAAGTTAAGATGAAAGATAGCAATCGAGAAGAAATCCATAGTTCGTAATTATGTTAATCTTTTAGCTATCCTACTACATTTTCCTTAAAATTCTATACTAGAAGGGTGGTTCAGATGCGAAAATTAATCGCCCAAGAGTTAATGTCTCTTGATGGGTTCTTTGCCGGTTTACATGGAGAAGTGGATTGGCATCGTGTGGGTAGTGAATACGAAGCGTATGCTCAAAATTTTTTAGAATCGTTAGATATGCTTTTATTTGGAAGAATAACGTATCAACATATGGCAAGCTACTGGCCTAGCGCTACCGGAAATATCGCTCGCCTTATGAATGCTCATACGAAGATTGTATTTTCCCATACACTACAGGAAGCGACCTGGGAAAATACGAGACTTATACAACGAAATGCGGAAAACTAAATCAGCAAGTTAAAACAAGAAGCTGGTAAAGATTTAGCAATATTAGGAAGTGCTGACTTCTCATCTAATATGTTAAATGCGGGATTAATTGACGAATATCACATTACCGTTGCACCAGTTGTTCTTGGAAAAGGTAAACCTTTATTCAAAGAAGTACAAGAAAGAGTCACTATGAAGCAAATACACACGCAAACACTTCAATCAGGACATGTACAGCTTTTTTATCAGGTTAAGAATAAATAGGGATTTTAAATAGAAAACATGCTATTACTATATCTTGAATGATCAAAGTAATAAGATAACCATTAAAAAGTGTGTATGATGCGTACACACTTTTTTATAGTCTAGGAAAATGAAGGAAATGATAACATTTGCCCAAGTGGATAAAATATAGGCGTGTTGAGCTGCGTCCAGCTCTAGCGCCCTGAATCCCAGAAAACTAGGTAACTTCACAAATCGCCCTACGATAAGTCATGATCGGCTCGCAAGCTCACCGTGAGCTCTTAATCTTCGTTGACTGGCTCCAGTCGCTACGTTTCTAATCGGACGCTTGCGCTTTTGTTCTGTACCATGTTTAGATAATAAAAAACTTCAGAAACTAAATCATAACAAAAATGAGGTGGTAGCTTGTTTTCTTATACGATGCCAATACAAACAGCGTTTATCATGTTTTTAGTTTTAGGTTTTTTACTTATCATTCCATGGTTAATTTATTGCTATAGAAAATATGGCTATTTAAGCATTTGGACATCTATTATCGTTTATTCCTTTATTTTTTATATGCTCTCAGCCTTGTTTCTAGTTTTATTGCCACTTCCAAGCACTCGAGATACCTGTGCATTTCAAGCACCGGATACCGTTTATTATTCCATTATTCCCTTTTATTTTGTTTGGGATATCGTACATGGCAGTGCGGTAATTTGGTCACAGCCAGCAACCTATATACAAATTATCAAGGAAAGTGCGTTCTTACAAGCTGTTTTCAATTTTTTATTATTGCTTCCGCTTGGTGTCTATATAAGATATTATTTTCAAGAAAGGTACTATTGGAAACGTGCTCTCCTAATTGGTTTTACAACATCATTATTTTTCGAAGTTACGCAACTAACGGGTATTTACGGACTGTATACATGCCCTTATCGCATTTTTGATGTCGATGATCTTCTATTGAATAGTAGTGGTGCGCTTTTTGGTTTTCTTATCGGACCTGTAATTCTTGCTTTATTTCCGTCAAAGAAAAAGGTGTTAGCCAAAAAAGATAAAATACTTCGTAAAGACATCGTCTTACCTATTCCGCAGTTACTTGCTATATTTATTGATTTTCTATTAGTCCATATTAGTTGGGAAATTTTAACTGGTTTCTTTCTAACAGACCATCTCATAGAAGTCATTTATAAAACGTTGGCCTTTTTTGTGGTATTTTTTGTTGTACCCGTCTTTTGGAAAGGAAAAACAATTGGTACAACCGTGATGCGATATCGACTCATAGATAAGAAGAAGAGATATCCTGCTTGGCCGCTACTACTCAAGCGATTTATAGCACTCTATATACCATGGGTTATTTATCAGGGTTTAAAGGCTGTATCCCTGATTAACTTAGATATGGAATCTGCTTTCTATTATTATCATGTATGGATTAGCCTTGCTGCTTTCTTTTTCATGTTAATACTGTGGTTAGTTCTCTTTTGCCATATTCTAATGGTTGTTTTAAAGAAGGGAAAGCGCCTTTTTTACTTTGATGATGTTGCCGATGTAACACCAACAAAAAAACAAGAAATTTAAAAAGAGGCTGAGACAAAAGAATGAAGAAACAATGAAGAACGAGCGATAATTAGTTGAAATTAATTATCGCTCGTTTTTAGAAAAATTAAATTAGCACCTGAAATAAGCGAGACTCCGGCGGGAACAGCACCAGTCCGAAGATCCACACTTGGTAACTTGTTTTTCTTTACCAAGTTAGCTGTGGCCGTGCTCGGAAAGCGCGTATATGTTCAGGGTGCGGCGATGATACTCCTATTGATAACATAATTATTCGTATTTTGAGTAAAGAAGTTGTGTTTTGTCACAGCCTCTTTTTCATCTGAAGAAGTAAAGGTTTGGATATCTAATTTTAATAACGAACTGATATCATAAAGTGAAACTTCCTTTTTTACAATATCAAATAAGGATAAAAGTTATGAAGTAAAAAAATCAAATGTCATGAAGAGAGTGGAAAGTTTGATAACATGTTAGTAAGAGTCTAAGTCAGAAAGGGGAAGTGAATAATGAGTCAATCATTTGAAAAAAAGCTAGACCTTATTATTATCATTGGTTTAATCATAACTCTACCATTGCTTTCATTGGATCAGCAAGAACATTTCTTGCAAATTTATTTATTTACCATTCTGTTTATTATTACATACATTATCCGAAATTTTATTTTTCATGTTGATTTACATTCTCTTAAAGGAGGAATCATACTTTTTATCCAATTATTCATCGCTTTAGCTATTAATATTTATGACAATTCCTTCATTTCAGAAATATATTTACTAGTGCTAGTTGGTGAAGCAGCGATGCATCGAACAAAGCAATTTAGCATACCATTTACTTTTCTTGCGTACACATTCTTTGTTATAGGTAGATTTATTAATTATCCATCGTTTGAATCGTTACATTTTATTATCCCAAAAAGCTTAGAGTTTGTTTCATTTTTTGCACTTAGTTACTTAGCAAAAATTATAGTCAATCAAAAACAGCAATTAGCAAAGGCGTACGAGAGTATAAAAAAAGCTGCTTTGTCATTAGAGGAAAACACGCTATTTGCAGAAAGGACCAGAATTTCTAGAGAAATCCATGATACAATTGGACATACATTAACAACAACAATCATGGGTGTTAAGGCCAGTAACAAATTGATAGATCATGACAAGAAAAAAGCAAAGCAACTGTTAAATGACATTCAAATTCAACTTCAAAATGGTTTAAATGATGTGCGAAAATCAGTAAAACTGTTAAATAATCAGCAGTCTTTCATTGAATTTCTACCAAGTATAACTTCATTACTAGAAGATACTATTGATCAAACTGGTATTACTATTGATTATCATATCGATGCCCCTAACCTACACATCAGTCCTAAACAAGAACTAGTAATTTATCGTGCTCTCCAGGAAGGTTTGACGAATGGTATTCGTCATGGCCCAAGTACGCATTTTGAATTCTTGCTATATAAAGAAGATTCCAACACAATTTTTAAGTTAATAGATAATGGAAGAGGTTTTGATATAAAACAAGCAACTCTAGGTTTTGGATTAATCTCTATGCAAGAAAGAGTGCGAGAATTAAAAGGAGAATGGTTAATTACATCACTTCCTAATAATGGTGGTACAGAATTAATGATTAGTCTCCCATCCATATCTCAATCTCAAAAATATGAAAACAAAAAATTGGGGTGATAAAGTGAAGCCTATTCATATTTTAATTGCTGACGATCAACCTATCTTTTGTGATGGACTTGCTGCTATTTTAGAAATTAATGACAATTTCCGAGTTATTGCAAAAGCTTACAATGGAAAAGAAGCGATGGAAAAAGCAAAAGAATATCAGCCGGATATCGTGCTAATGGATATTAGAATGCCAAATAAGGGCGGACTTATTGCTACAAAAGAAATCAAACAAACCTATCCACATATAATTATCGTAATGCTAACAACATTTTCTAATGATGCGTACATTTTACAAGCAATTAAAAATGGTGCGAATGGTTATTTACTTAAAGATTCAGAGACTGATCAAATAATAAGATCCATTCGTGATAGCTTATCTGGTCAAATGATTATTCCTTCATCTGTACATTCCGTTTTAGTCGATCACTTAAATAATAATGATTATGACAAATCAACAGACTACCTATATTATCAATTAGCAGACAAAAATTTAGAATTCACTAAAACAGAATACCACATTTTGAAACTACTAATCTCCGGCAAAAAGAATAAGGAGATTGCGCAAGAATTATACTTATCCATAGGTACTGTTAAAAATTATGTTAGCCAAATTTATAAAAAGTTAGATGTACGTACGCGGACAGAAGCAATTTTATTACTAAAAGAATTATAATTAGTGCTTCATATTGTTGGATAATGAATGTTTGCGTAGAAACTGTCTGATCTCATCTTTCGTAATTCCGATATTCCTTGCAGTGATAATCAGCCAAAGCCATTCTATATCAAGATTTTCTCGCTTCTTTAACTGTTTCATTTTTTCAACTATCCTCCTCCGTTGTTCCTACTGATGTTTATTAGTTTAAAGAACAGGGAGGAGGTGTGGAAGATAACTATAGTCATGATTTTAGTCATAAAAGTCATTATTTAAAGAAGAAGAGCGAATATAGTAATATATGTCGGGATACTAAATTATGCGAACGATATTACTTAGAAATTTGGTACACTTCAATAATATTGACCTAAAAAGTCAAGCTCCTATACATCAAGACTTAACTCCAGTCAGACGAGGTGAAAAGATCAGATGTATTTAAACTACTTAATAGATTGACAATAATGTAATTAAAAGTAATTCATAAAGAACTAGTGACATTATTATCGGGGTGTAAGGGTCATATCCGTATTGACGATTTGAATTATCTATACTAAGGTATAAATGCCTCTTATCACAGCTAACAATAGTCCCTTCATAAACTTCTCCATCTATCGTTTGCACCCTAACTATCTTATTAACATGAAACCTGCATAAATTGTGTATTTGCTCACGAATCGATTGTAGGTGGGGGACAATGTTGGGGTCACCTCTATACAGAACTTGCATTTGTTGTGTATTACTAGGGGCTAGAAAGCTCAATGTTATACCTCCCTCTATAAATTAAAATTATCTCAGAATTACTCCGTTTTTCTCCCGTTTACTTTATATCATTCAAA